>DJKK01000325.1 GCA_002434595.1 Alphaproteobacteria bacterium UBA6544
GTCCGGCCGGTTCAAGGTGATATAGGCAACGCCGTCGCGCTTTTTGAAAAGGATGGATTGGTACGCCATGGCGTTCTCCTGAATAAGATATCCGGCCTCGGCCGGCGGTTCGCCGATCAAGGTAGCGCGTCATCTGAGCTCGACCAAGCGTGCGCTGCCGTGATATCCGGTTTCGTCCTTGCATCCGGATGCTCTATCTTTTTTCTGGGAAAGAGCATGATGAGGAGAGATATCGTGAACGCCACCGAAATGCTGCCGCCTGGAGATAGGCTGCCTGCCGATCATCCGATGCCTCTAGAAGGTCCGGTGACAGGACCGGGTGCCTGGTATGGGCCTGATTTGGCGGGGAGAGACGATTGGCAATATGCCCTCTCGGAAACTGAGCGTGCCGAAATTCTCGATGCGATGGTCCATGCGCGCGCGAGGCGCGATCGTATAATCGATATCACACGTGACGATTTTCCCCTGCCGACCTTTGGCACCACGCTGAGCACTCTGAAACGGGAAATCATGCACGGCCGCGGGTTTGTCTTGATGCGGAATTTTCCCATTGATGATCGGAGTTTCGAGGAAATCGCGACATTGTACTGGGGGCTGGGATCTCATATCGGCAGCGCGCGTTCGCAGAACACTCGCGGTCATCTTCTCGGTCACGTTATCGACCTCGGAGACACATTCGACAATCAAAGTGTTCGCGGTTACTTGACCAATCGGCATCTCAAGTATCATTGCGATTCGGTCGATATCGTCGGATTGCTGTGTCTCCAGAAGGCGAAAGAGGGTGGCCTGAGCTCAATCGTCAGTTCCTACACGATCCATAACGAGATGTGGAGAAGAGCGCCGGATCTTGCGCGGGCGCTATATGGGCCGATCGCGCGCGACCGGCGTGATGAGATCCCACCGGGACGCGGTCCGTGGTACGAACTTCCCGTCTTCAATCATTACAACGGCCGGCTCGCCATCAATTATCTACGCACCCATATCGACATGTCCGACCGGCACCCTGATGCGTTGCGGCGTAGCGAACAGGTCGATGCCGCACTTGATTTGGTGCACGAACTTGCGAATGACCCCGCTTTGCATCTTTCGATGTCGTTCGAGCCGGGTGACATTCAGCTGCTGCACAACCATCAAATCCTGCACGACCGTACCGCCTACGAGGATTGGCCCGAGCAAGATCGCAAGCGATATTTGTTGCGGCTTTGGCTGTCGCCTCCGGATGGGATCGATCTGCCCGAGGCCTTTGCCGGACGCTACAACAGCGTGACGCCGGGCGAACGTGGCGGCGTTGTCCTCTCCGGTATGGAGCGACAAGTCCCGCTGACTCCGGTTTAGGAAGCAGTGGATGCTCTTCCTCGTCATTAGCACGCCCGTTCCGACACGCCCGTCTACGATTCAGGACCAACGTCGCAAGTATTGGCCCTGGGCGCAGGACAAGTTGGACCGGGGCCTCGCAAAGTCGTTCTACGCTCGGACCGGGCGGGGTGCCGTTGCCGTGTTCGATGTCGATTCGAATGAGACTTTGCACGACCTTCTCAATGAATGGGCGGAGATTGTCCCCGCCGAATTCGATATTTACCCGTTGATTGATTCGGATGCGATCAAGTCGTTTCTCGGTGAAGAAGCAGACTAGGTCGAGGTAAGCGGCTTCGAAGGGCGCAAGATTGCGTGAAGCTGGCCCGTCTAGCGCACCAGTTGAAGCGTTTCATCGGCGGTCAGTACGTCCTCGAATTGCTGAATAAAAAAGTCTCGAGGGTCGCGCGGTGTTCGTCGTCCGAGAGTGCCGCCGTCGCGTCGGAGATCATGACCGTGTTGTAGTCGAGCATCATAGCATCGCGCGCCGTCGCCTCGCAGCAGACATTTGTCTTGGTGCCGGTGACAAGGAGATTGCGGATGCCTCGGTCGTTGAGCATTTTCTGCAGGTCTGACGACCCCTGGATCAGTGCGCTGTAGCGGTTTTTGAAAAGAGAGATATCGTCCGCGTCGGTCTCGAATGTGTGCCACAATAGGGTATCGGCACTGCCGGGATTGAGGCTCGTGAGTGTTTTCTCCCTTACGTCATCGGCAACGAAGTAGGCGAAGAATCCGTTCCAGTCGCTACCCTTCTCGGTCTGGGAATTCGCGTGGGTGACCCAGCAGATAAGAACGCCTAGAGGCCACAATGCGTTCGCCAGACGTTGAATGGTGGCGACAATCCCGCGAGAAGCAAGCACCTCGGCGGGCGCGCCGGGCGCGACAAAAGTTGATTGCATTTCGATTACGACAAGTGCCGTTTCCTCCGGCGCGAAGCGATCGAAGAGATGTAACTTTCCGCGTCGAGCAAGGACGCGGTCGATGATCTCCTAGCGAATTCCTGTGTTGTGCATATCACCAATCAGTTGCAGTGGTTTTTGGATCTAAGACTTAGAGCTGCGGCGCTTGGACAGATTATATCACGCCCTTTTCACGCAGAGCCCGAACGTCGTCCATGCCAAGGCCAAGCAACTCGCTGTAGACTTCTGCCGTGTGCTCGCCGAGGGCGGGTCCGGCGCGCCGAACGGCGCCCGGTGCCTCACGTAGCTTCGGTACGATGCCCTGCATTTGGACGGTGCCGAGTTCGCCGTCCTCGACCGTGACGATATTTTTCCTCGCCGCATAATGCGGGTCCTCGAAAGCATCTTTGGCGTTGAATACCAGACTGAAGGCGACGCCTTCCTCGCTAAGCAAGTTGGAGACATAGGCGAAGTCATTCGCCGCGTACCAATCGGTCACGATCTTCTCGATATCGTCGGCGTTGCGGACGCGGTCCGCATTGGTGCGGAATCTCGGATCGTCGATCAACTCGGGTCTGTCCATAGCTTGCGCGAGACGCTCAAAGACGCTTTGTGTCGAACTCGCGAGAGAGACCCAGCGATCGTCGCGGGTCCGATAGACGCCGCTGGGCACAGCGTACTGGCTGCGGTT
>DJKK01000240.1 GCA_002434595.1 Alphaproteobacteria bacterium UBA6544
CTGTTCAGTAATCCACCATGGTGGTCGGGGACGAGCGAAATATCGCTCGAATCAGGCAAAAATTGTGAAGTTTGGACTGGCGGCGTGCGTGCTGGGTCCCGCTGGCCGTTCACGAACCCTATGCGCTCATCTCCAGACAATTTTGTGTGGGGAGATTATCGTCCTTATCCGTTTTTCATGGCGTATGCGGCTTCTTATGCAGACCGCGAGACAGACGCCGACGTCACGTTTCGGGATTCGATTGCGCTTGCGGAGAGTTATCAAAGTTACTTCGCGTATTTGCGAGACAAGTGCTTTGATCTGATCTTTATCGAATCCGCAACGCCAAGCTGGCAACACGATCGCGGCATTATCGCGGCCATTGCCGAGGTGCTGCCGGAGGCGCGTATTGTCGTGACCGGACCAATTTCCGCGAATGCGGAGACCGTGTTCAAGTTGGATACGGTTACCGCATGCATTAAGGGCGAATACGAGAAGGGTGCTGTCAAAGCGATCGAAGGCGCGACGGGTGTAATAGGGCATGATTTGTTAACCCGTGATGAAATGAATGCTTCTCCGTTTCCCTACATGGATGCCCTGCACGCCCATCGTTACTGGGATGCTAATCCGCAGGGGCAGCAGCCCCCGCATGCGCAGGTTTGGTCGAGTCGTGGATGTCCATTTAAGTGCATCTTTTGCGTCTGGCCGGCAACGATGACGGGCGACGATCCGGACGGCGCAGGCAAGCGAAGTGTTCGGCACTATTCGGCCGAATACATGGAGGCCTACCTGACCGAACTCATCGGAAAATACGACTACAAGTCGATTTACTTCGATGACGATACGTTCAACCTTGGGAACAGTCATGTTATCCGCATGTGCGAGGTCATGGACCGGATCGGGTTGCCGTGGTCGGCAATGTGTCGTGCGGACACGATTCGTATGGAAACATGGACGACGATGAAGGATGCCGGCTGCTTCGGCGTGAAACTTGGTTTTGAATCGGGAAATCAGTGGGTCGTCGATAATATCGTGAACAAGCATCTGGATCTCGAATACTCGACTGGTGTCGTGCATGAACTCAAACGCCTCGGGATGTCCGTGCACGGAACCTTCACGTACGGCCTGCCGGGCGAGACGCGTGAACAAATGCAAGATACAAAGAATTTCATTGCGTCTCTTCCGTTCGACAGTTTCCAGGAATCCGGCACTGCGGAAATCGAGGGCACCCCCCTTGCGACGCTCGGGGATGGCGGTGACGTCGAGGGATATGACGGCGCCACGTTGGCGGATAACTATAAGGTCGACGCAGATGGAGCCCGGAAGTGGCGCGTACTCGCCAA
The DNA here is from genome assembly GCA_002434595.1 of Alphaproteobacteria bacterium UBA6544. Lineage (GTDB taxonomy): Bacteria > Pseudomonadota > Alphaproteobacteria > UBA8366 > UBA8366 > UBA6544. Next base: position 1,323 of record DJKK01000240.1, read on the forward strand.
TGAACTCCAACTCGCCTAAGAGAGATCGCGACATGTCCGATCGGTCGACCGTTTCCCTCTATATCCCCTGCTACAACGGGGAACAGTATATCGCTGCCTGTATAGAAGGCGTTTTAGGACAATTCCGCAAACCTGACGAGATATTCGTCATTGACGATGGATCGACAGACCGGACGGCGGAGATTGCATCGTCCTTTCCGCAGGTGACGGTTATACGGCACGAGGTTAACAGCGGTCTTTCGGCAGCTAGGAATACGGCTATAAGAGCTGCGACGGGTGATTTCGTCGCGGCCCTGGATGCGGACTGTCACGCTGACAAATTATGGCTCTATACGCTTTTGCAGGTGATGAAATCCCTGCCAGAGTCGGTGGTAGGCATTGGTGGAAAGCTCGTTGAGGAATTTAATGAAAGCCCGGCCGACGAGTTTCGGGCGATTTTCATGAGCCAGCATAAAGGCGACGAGCCGTTGTCGAACCCTGGGTACGTGGCAGGAGCAAACACGATGTTCCGTCGCTCCGCGTTGCTGGAGGTCGGTGGTTATCATGAGGCCTTCCGCACGAACGGCGAGGACGTCTTGATTTGCCGAAAACTTAAAGCGCGCGGCTATTCCATAGTGTACGATCCGCGTGCCGTGGTGAATCACCAACGCCGCGATACGCCCGCAAGCGTCGTGCGGATGAACTGGGCCCATTGGCGCTATCCGATGGCCATATTGACACCGATGACCAACCTTGGGCGCGTTTGGCTGCGGATGCAGATGCGGACGACCTATGGAATACAATTGTTGCGGGTTATCGTGAAGATGCGGAAGTATCGGCTTCTCGGGATTGGGCTCCGTTGCCTACTGGTCACGCCATTCTGGGAACTTCGCGATTGGTGGCGGATCAAACGCGATAAGGCGGAAGAACGCTACGAGCAGATTGCTAAAGACGCGCGAACCTTATCTCTTCAGCCGTTGGAAAGCTCGGCTGTGCCCCTAGAGACGCACAACTGAGACTAGCGCCGATCGCGGCGAAATTCAGCGCATCTTCTATCGTCTTTCCGTCGGACAGTGCGGAGGCAAAGCAACCGGCGAAGGCATCTCCGGCACCTGTCGTGTCGACGACTGGATCGATGGGAAGTGACGGAACGTGCCAGGTGTTGTCACAATCAGCAGCGATTGCGCCAGCTGACCCAAGCGTCATGATGCACGTCGTATCGTGGCGCACGGCGAGTGATTTCGCTAGTTCTTCAGGCGGAACGTCACCTATTCCGGATGCAGCCGCGATCGTTCTTCCTTCCAACTCGTTAACCAAAATATAATCCACTGCATCCAGTATCCGGCTCGGGATGGGATAGGCGGGAGCGACGCTCAGGACGACCTTTGTGCCTGTGCTGGACGCACGGTCGACGGCTAACCAGTTCTCTTCATGGGGAACTTCCATCTGCAGGACGAGAAAGTTGCTCGGGCCAAATGCGTCGTTTGGAATCAAATCGGATGTCGCGTCGCGATTGGCGCCACTTGCGACGACGATTGCGTTTTCTCCGGCTTCGTCGACCATGACTGCGGCGCAGGACGTGCGTGAGGATGTGGTCTGTACCGCGCTCAGGTCGACACCGGCCTCGTTGAGATCGTTCAGGGCCAATTTCTTGAAACTGTCATCGCCAACGCAACCGACCATACGGACAGCAGCGCCGGATCGGGCTGCGGCCAGGGCTTGGTTTGCGCCTTTGCCGCCAGCGACCATCTCGTAGCTCGGGCATAAGACGGTCTCGCCCGGCACTGGCAGGTGTTCGGTCTTGAGGACAAGATCGACATTGATCGATCCGAAGACGGTAATCATCCGTTTTGTTTGCCTGAATTTCCGCGATCCGGCAACGTCGACCTTTACTCCTTCGGCATTACCCGATTATTAGGTTAATATCGACAGCGACGGAGGCCCTGTGCGTTGATTTCAATTGAGATTTGTCTGTCTGAACGATATTTAGGATGCGGGTATGGCTGGTAGGACGCAGGTCTATCCTGTAATTTTATCGGGCGGTTCGGGTACGCGCCTTTGGCCGTTGTCGCGTGCGCAATATCCCAAGCAACTGTTGGCATTGACCGGCGATCGAAGTCTCTTGCAGGAGACCGTATTGCGCATCAAGTCGGAGGACCTTTTTCATCTTCCGACGGTCGTCACCAATGATGACCATCGTTTTGTTGTCGCCGAGCAGTTACGGGAGATTGGTATAGCGGCCAATTCCATTTTGCTTGAACCCGTGGCGCGAAACACAGCGCCAGCCGCCGTCGTAGCAACTGTTCATCTGGCCGAAGAAGACCCGGACGCCGTTATTGTAATAATGCCGTCAG
>DJKK01000340.1 GCA_002434595.1 Alphaproteobacteria bacterium UBA6544
ACAATTGGGCACAAGAGCATCGGGCGACGCGAGAGGCCGTGGGACTGTTCGATATGTCGTCCTTTGCGAAATTCCGTGTTGAAGGTCCGGACGCGGAGGCTGTGCTCCAGGACCTCTGTACGTGTGATGCCGCGATCGAGCCAGGACAGGTGCGTTACACCCAGTGGCTGAATGCCAACGGAGGGATCGAAGCGGATTTGACAATCTCGCGTCTCAATTGGGAAACGTACCTGGTTGTCACTGGCGCGGCGGTCGCTGGTCGGGATTTCACCTGGTTGAAACGCCATATAGGCGAGCGCCGGGCGGTTGCGACGGACGTCACATCGGGGGTCAGCTCCCTCGGTTTGATGGGCCCCCGTTCGCGCGATTTGTTGGCGGCTCTCTCCGGAGATGATGTTTCCGACAATGCAGTGCCGTATCGCGGTGTGGCGGAAATCGAGATCGGTTACGCGCCGGTGCGCGCTGTGCGCATCAGTTACATGGGCGAACTCGGGTACGAACTATATGTTGCGACTGAGTTCGCGCAGCACCTGTTCGACCGGATTGCCGAAGCCGGCGCGGGTTTCGGCCTTGCGATGGCGGGGTACCATGCAATGGATTCATTGCGTCAGGAAAAGGGGTTCCGCCACTGGGGCCATGATATTGGTATCGAGGACAATCCGCTTGAAGCCGGCCTCGGGTTTGCCGTCGACTGGAATGCCGAATTCATCGGGCGCGACGCTTTGGAGCCGCTGCGCGGCCGGACGCCGTCTCGCCGGCTCGTGCAGTTCCGGCTCCACGACGCCGAAGCGCGAATGTACCATGACGAACCGATCTATCGGGACGGCGAGCGGGTTGGATATACGACGTCAGCCTCCTATGGGCATTCGCTCGGTGCGACTGTCGGGATGGGTTACGCGACAATGACTGACGGCGTTTCGCGCGAATGGATTGAGGCCGGCGAGTGGACGATAGACGTCGCGTCCGAGCAAATGGCTGTCGATGCGCAACTTGCTGGATTTTACGACCCGAAAAGCGAGCGTATGAAGGGTTGAGGCCTAACTGTCGAGTCGCAATGCACGCCAGCAGAGAGTGGCGTAGACACTTCCTTCAATTGTTAGGAATAAAGGTACGATGGCTTCCACCTCTTCGATTGGCTTGTTAGAAAAAACATGAATACGCGGGCCCCGACAATTTCACACCGCCCCACGCCGGCTTGCTAAGGGCTCGTGGCTTGGCTGTCGCGCCGCCCTAGCATAGGTTGTTTCCCGGATTTTTACTTTGTCGAGCGAGGTCGCCATGGCTCAGCCGCCGGAAGAAGCATTTATCGGATTGCCGCAGGAAGAGAAGCTAGAGACCGTTCTCACCGGACAATACTTCGAGGCGATGGACAATCTGGTGCGCACCTTCGCCATTCGACCAGACGATACCATGGTGTTTCTGGCGGATCGTAAGCTAGACCCGCGGGTCGTTCATGCCATTTGCGGCATCGCGCGTTCGCGGGGCGTAAAGCCAACGGTCATCATGGCCGACAGTAGCCAGGCGACGGAAATTCCGGCTGAACTGAGGCCGCTTATGGAAACCGCTACCTTCGTCGTCTCGACCTGGTTCTGTTCGATCATCGACCCGTTTTGCATACGTATGCGCAAGGAAAAAGGTCAGCGCTGGGTCAAGATCACCTACTTCCGCGACCTCGATCTATTGAAGACGCCCCAGGCGCGGTTCCCCATCGATATTGTGGGAGAAATTATTCGTCAAACTGCCGAGCTATTTCCGAAGAAGCAGGATTTTGACCTGAAGTTCGGAGACGTGCGGGGCACCGATCTGACGATTAAATTCACAGCCGCAATGCGGGACAATTTGCTGAAGTCGAACCGCTGGCGCGGGCGCATGACGGCGGACGAGCCGGGCTGCTATGTGCACTACCTGCCGTGTCACGGGCCCAATGTTTATGATCGGACGTCAGTCGACGACGATGATTCCGTGCAGGTCGACACCAATGGCGTCGTTGTCCCGTATTGGGCAGTCGGTTTCGAGAAACCCTTCGAGAATCCGCCCTGGGTCATATTCGAGAACGACCGTATTACGAAGGTTGAAGGCAATTCAGAGGAGGCTGATATTTTGCGGGACATGCTGGTAGGTGGCCAGCTAATCGAACTCGGCTGCGGTTTCAATCCGAAGGCGCCGCGACACACTGTTTATCCTGCCGGCCCGAACTCGCCGGGCGCCCTTCACTTCGGTATAGATTTGGAGAAGCCCAACGATTATATCCGCAAGAAGATGCCGGAATGGGAAGAGCCGCCTGTCCACATGGACCTCGTGACGTTCGATTCGACCGTAGCGGCAGGCAATTCGACGATTATCGACAAGGGTTTCCTGAAGGCACTTAAGGCGCCGAGCGTCGTCGAGATGGCGTCGCAGTTCGGTGACCCGATCGATTTGCTGGAGAATTGGCCAGACTGATCATCGCACTCTATCCATCCCCTTTGTCGCCGCACTGCCACGTTCTATCTCCCTCCTAGCTTAATACAACGAACATCATCTAGGGAGAAGCAGCAATGGGCATTCTGGACGGCCGCGTGGCGATTTGCACCGGATCTGGCCGCGGCGTCGGCGCGGAAGTTGCGAAGCTGATGGCGAAAGAAGGGGCGAAGGTCATCGTCAATGACCCCGGCGTCGGCGGCGGCGGCGAGGGTGGCGAACAGGGACCGGCCGAAGCCATCGCGAATGAGATCAAGGCGGGTGGTGGCGAAGCCGCGCCGAACTTCGGTTCGGTCGCCAGCTACGAAGACTGCCTCGCCATGGTGCAGCAGGCTCGGGACGAATTTGGTGGTTGTCACATCATTTTTAATCCCGCGGGCATTCTGCGCGACCGTATGTTCCACAAAATGTCGCCGGACGACTGGCAAGCGGTGATGGATGTTCACCTGACGGGCCATTTCAATACCGCTCGTGCCGCCATCAACCTGTTCCGCGAACAGGAGTATGGACGGATCATCATGGTCGGCTCGACGTCGGGTCTACTCGGCAATATCGGTCAAGCGAACTATGGTGCGGCGAAGCTCGGTATTGCCGGCTTGTCTCGGATTGTCGCTATGGAGAACGTCGCTAAGAACGTGACTAGCAATGTCATCTGTCCCTCTGCAGACACGCGGATGACCCGTTCAGTGCCAACGCCAAAGGATCCAGATGCCGCGGTGCAGCGAGAGGAACGCTTGCGACTGAGCCCTGCTGACGCGATCGCACCGCTCTGCACCTTCCTTGCGTCCGAAGATGCCGGACACGTGACCGGCCAGATCTTCCATCAGCGAGGTGCAGAACTGTCGCTCTACAGTCAGCCGCGTCCGGTCCGCAC
>DJKK01000304.1:0-3694 GCA_002434595.1 Alphaproteobacteria bacterium UBA6544
AGAGTTTCGCCGTCGTCGTCGCATCCTGCTCAGGTATATGGTCTTGCATGACCTTCGAATGACCGGACGTCAGAATGCCCTTGGTCTCGTAGATGTCTTTCAAGCCGAAAGGCAAACCGTGAAGCGATCCTTTGTGTGTTCCGCCAGCGATTTCTGCTTCCGTGGCCTTTGCTTGCTCTCGCGCGAGTTCGAGTGTCGGGGTGACAAATGCATCGAGTTGAGGATTCAACGCTTCGATGCGCGAGATATATGCGTCGATCAATTCGACCGGGGAAAGTTCCCTTTTGGCGATTCGCGAACCGGCTTCCGCAATGGTCATGAAATAAAGCGCGTCGCTCATGTTCTGTCCCTCGACTAATTCTTTGGTCTAAGAGACATTGGTCTGATGAGCTGAATTTCCAAAAAAGCAGGAGAAAGACCGATGGGCATACCAGTCCTCTACCTCGTGAAGTATCATAACGAGCAAAAAGCAGCGATGGTCGCGCGGGCGGAAATGCGCGATCGGGCCGAGGTACATCGCAAGGCGATCACCGATTTTGGTGGAAAACCGATTGCCCAGTATGGGAGCTATGGGGAATGGGATATGGTCTATATCTACGAAATGCCAGATCAAACCGCACTCGCGGCAAACTTGCATTTAACTGATTCATTCGGTCTCGCGATGAACAGCAAGGCGATTCCTCTGCTGCACATGGATGATTTTGTTAAATCCATGGAATTGGCCGAAGAAACAGAAACCGAATACAGTCCTGCGACGCCTTAGCCGCTCTTTTAACTAATTGAAAATACTAAGCCTACGGAGTGTCCACACATACATCTGGATAGTGTCCTAATGTTGCGAAGGGACGATGAGCACAAACGATAATCGCGTCGGGTGCCATAGCCTCTTCTTCTCGAAAATGATCGAGCATTCGCAAATCGGGGATAATTCTCTCTTAGTTGCATTAGAACGTTACTGGAGTGATCTCCTAGGCGAACGCCGCATGCCGTCGCCGTGTGAATTTGATCCGTTGGAAATAGGAGCGAGATTGATACCATGGATCTGTCTCCTGGATGTCATCAAAAATGGCGTGCCGCGTGATTAATTCTACGTCTGGCAGGTACCAGCAATGTCGAACTCGTCGGTCGCGATCCGACTGGAAAGCTTGCGAGGAATGCTTTCGGTGTGGAAGGCCGAAGGGCCATGTTGGCAAGATATGACGCAATGGTCGATGAGGTCGGATCGACTTTCTGGACTGCCGAGGTGCCGCAAATAAAATACGGCGTTGTTCGGTTCGTGTGCGGGTTATTTCCGATCGGTCAGACTGATACTCGGGTTCAAGGGCTCATTTGTATCGCCGTTCCGGAAGGGTCCTAGAGACACGCGGATATGTCGTTTTTATGGTCGAACGACATAAATTAGCGGACGCCTCCATCTCCCGGCATGATCACATTCAGGATTGCAGTCTTCCCGGCGCGCACGCTCGCGGCGGCGCGCTTGATCGCACCCGGCAGTACGGCAGGATCGTCGACACGCTCACTGTATCCGCCGATCATTGCCGCAGCTTCTTCGTAGCTCGGCCCCTTGATATGCACGCCGTAGTAATCGTCATCACCGACCGCAGCACCATCTGGATAGAAACGCTTGTGGAAATGCTTCATGACGGCGTACTGGCTGTTGTTGAAAACCAGGATTAACAAGGGGAGGTTCTGCTCATCGGAGAGGGCAAGGGTTGGTACGACCGGATTGTACATGAAGCTGCCATCTCCGATCGTAACCGCGACCAAGCGCTCGGGCAGTGCGAGCTTCACGCCGAGAGCATACCCTAAACCTTGTCCGAGCCCGCTTGGTGCTCGAAAGAAGGTTAACGGATCGTCCCACATCAGATGTTCACGAATCCCAATTTGATGGACGATCGTTTCATCGATGACCGAGCAATTTGTTGGCGCGACGTCGCGGAGCGCTTTCATCACCAGCGGCGGCGTGATCGTAGTTGCGCTGGCGGCCTCCGCTTCGACAGTGCTGAGGCGTTCGAGGAGTTCATCATGCGCTTTACGCCAATTCTCCCGCCTTTTTGCGACAACACTCTTATCAATACCGTGCTGCTCTAGCGCATCGACCAGCATCTTCAACGTCGTCGCCGTATTCCCTTCGAGATACGTATCGGCGTGCATGGTTTGGTAGACCATATGTTCCTTCAGGGGATTTTCGCCAATAGCGATAATCCGTGCATCGGTGGGCCGGTTGCTGGGTGGGTACCATGGTGCTCGGCTCTCAACTAGCAAGGCCAAGTCCATTTCCTGTAACAGTGGCTCGATGCTCTGGCCGAGATAGAGATCATGGGTTTTGGGGAAATTGCCGAAAAAGGCGTCTTGGCCCTCGACCACGGGTGCACCAAGTGTTTCGGCGAGAACGACTAGGGCATCGAACGCGTCGGTGTCTGGACCTAAATTTGCGGTTGATATGACCGGGCACTTGGCCGAGGTCAAAGCGACGGCAACCCGTTCAATATCTTCGGCGAGCGGTGCTGATTTGGGCGCCGGCGGTACCTCTCTCAGCAGTTCCGGCCTGTCCCACGGCTCCAACATCGTTTCCATTGGGATGCAAATATATGTTGGTCCTTTGGGTCCGCGTTGCGCTATTTCGCCGGCGCGCACGATGCTTTCATGTAATGTATCGATTGAAGCGACCTGCTGCGACCATTTAACCACCGGGTTGATCAGATGCTGCGTACCGCCGACGACGCTAAGGTTGCGATACCATTGCGACCCAGGGTCGATATGTCCCTCTCCGTATCCAAGGACTTCGCCGGACATTATGACAAGCGGGGTTTCCATTGCCCCTGCGGCATCGACTGCCATAGCTCCTTGTAGCATACCGGCTCCGGCATGCAGCATGACTGCTTGCATTTTCCCCGTAATTTTCGTGTAGGCGGTTGCCATATTGACGGCAATGCTTTCATGGCCGACGTCGATATATGACGGACCCTCTTTACCATCGCGTTTTTGGCGGGCAAGGGCTTCCCAGAAAGGCGCCCATTCCGAGCCAGGTGAAGAAATCACATAGTCTGTCTTAAGCCGCCTCAAAGCTTCAAGAATGGCTTCACCACCGTCCTGATAGTTTTTCACGGCCCGCGCTCGCTTTGTTGATGGAAGATGTTCCTCTACTATTATCAAATAGAACAAGGTAGGGCGATCGCCACGCAGGCTGCGCCTCGAGATGGAGGAGGCGACCGATGAAACGCTATATACCGATGCAGGTTTTACGCGGAGAGGCTTCCCGACAAGCTCATGCCGGATTGCCGGATGGCACTTTCGAACGGGAAATGAGCAAGGAGGGCTTCTTCGGTCCTGCCGTTCATTTTTACCACAAGCGTCCGCCAACTGGATGGATAGATTGTGAGGAACGGTTGCGCCCCCGGGCCTTCGATCTTGCCCGTCTGAATGCGGTAGCTGCCAGTCCGCAGGATTCCGCGGTCGTGTAGCATAATTCGCATGTATAGATCCGGTTATGGCGAGCGCCGAAGCGAATGGAAACACTGGCGCGTAATGCGGATGGCGATGACCTGATTTTCGTTCATAAAGGGGCGGGATACCTATTGTGTGATTTTTGGCCGTCTTTCTTTCGAAGCCGGAGACTACATCGTCATCTTCAGAGGAAAGATGTGGCGGATCGAATGCGGATCGCCTGTTTCAGCATTATTTATAGAGGCGA
>DJKK01000304.1:4094-10248 GCA_002434595.1 Alphaproteobacteria bacterium UBA6544
GATGCTTGATGCTCCGGATATCGACGAGGTGTTTTCGGCGCAGCGCGAGGAGGATGCTGCTTGGTCGGTTGCCGTAAATCGTTCTGGCGCTGTCAGCACGATTAGATATCAACATAATCCATTCGACATCGTGGGTTGGAAAGGGGACCTTTCGGTTGCTCGGATCAACGTTCTCGATATCCGGCTGATTAGCAGTCACCGGTACCATTTGCCGCCTTCGGCCCACACGACATTTGTTGGCGACTGGCATGTGGTTTGCGCCTTTGCGCCATGTCCTTTCGAGACAGATGCAGACGCTCTGATGATTCCGTTTTTCCATAATAACGATGACTACGCCGAGGTGCTCTTTTATCACAAGGGAGAGTTCTTTAGTCGGCCCGGTATTGGTTCGGGGACCGTAACCTTCCATCCCGCCGGCTTCACTCACGGCCCGGGTCCGACTACATTGAAGAATATGTTGGTTTAGCCGAAACCGACGACTGATGAGTATGCGGTGACGATCGATACGCGTGATCCGCTCGAAGTAGGAGACCTATCGACCGGTGTGCAGAATCTGGACTACGTGAAGAGTTGGGCAGAAGGAGGTAACCGTGAGTGAAGCACTCGTCTTGGAGGAAGGTTTCGTCTTCCCAAAGAAGTCATTCTCCGTCGCGAAAGCCGACCAAGTCCGTAAATTGATCTGTAGCGGTATCGATCCGGAAATTTATGGCGATGCGGTTGATGTCGCCATGTTGGGTTTGCCGACCCTACGTGTCTTGATGGCATGCGGGATCCCCATCCTTGGCGGCGTGCACCTGTCGCAGCGGTTCCGTCAGAAGCAGGCTTTCCTGCTCGAGCAAGAGATTACGATCACTGGGAGAATTCTTGAGATCGCGCCACATCCGCGCGGCTGCATTTTGAAGTGCGCGTTTGAATACGCCCGGCAGGACGGTACGGTATGTGTTGAAGCTGTACGTTCTGGCATTTTGCCAATCGGCGCAAAGGAGCCCTCGAACGGTATCTCGCGGCCGAGTGAGGAACTCGATGGATTTAGTGAGATATCGCGCCGAACGCTCGTCCCGGAGAAAGTTGCAGACTATAGCAGTGAGGCCGGGAATCTGATCCATTCTGATCTTGATGTGGCGCGCGAACACGGATTTCGTGCCCCGATTGCAGCCGGGCTAATGGGCATTCACTTTTACCAAGAAGCGTTGCAACAAGAGTATTCGCCTTCCACGTTCGATCTGGAGGTCTGGTTCCGGCGGCCTATGTTCTGGGATGACACATTGTCGTTGGTTGCTCGTGAGAATGGCGGACGCATTGCCGCAATGCACCTGCTCACCTCCGAAGGGAAGCCTGCGAGCAACTGCGTCGTACACGCTGTCTGACGAGACGGTAAACTGCTAACCGAATGGCAATAATCATGTGAGGTGATGAGGTGTCGACGACGGCGCTCGACGGTATCCGGGTTCTAGACTTCACGCGCGTTCTTGCCGGCCCTTATTGCACGGTGCTGCTTGGCGATCTCGGAGCGGAGATTATAAAAATCGAAAATCCTGAAGGTGGGGACGATACGCGGGGCTTCAATGTCTCGCCCAAACTGGCGTTCTCGACGTACTTTCTCGCCGTGAATCGAAATAAGAAGAGTATCGCAATTGATATTCGTACGGAAGCAGGGGGCGAAGCGATTCGCGCGTTGGCAGCGAAGGCTGATGTGGTGGTGGAGAACTATCGAACCGGTGTGATGGATCGTTACGGGATCGGCTATGAAGATTTGAGCGCGATCAATCCACGGATCGTTTTCGCCTCGGTATCGGCATATGGGCGTGAGGGGCCTTTGAAAGATCGTCCCGGTTATGACCCCATTGTGCAGGCGGAAAGCGGTTTCATGTCGCTCACCGGTGAACCAGATGGTGAGCCTATGCGCACCGGGGTCTCGATTGCTGATATGTTCACCGGCATGTTTGCGGCACAAGCAATTACGGCCGCGCTTTACGTTCGAGATAAGATCGGTCGCGGCCAGCGGATCGATGTGCCGCTATATGATGCGACGGTGAATATGCTTCACCACGCCTCCACTGCCTATCTCGTTGATGAAGTCGTGACCGGCCGTTATGGGAACGGGAATATCCTGGCGCAGCCCGTAGGTCTTTTTATGGCGGACGATGGGCCGATCATGATCGCAATGACTAACAATCGTCTTTTTAAACGGTTTTGTGAAGAGGTTCTTGGACGCCCTGAAATTATGGATGATCCGCGGTTTGCGGATAACGCGGCACGGGTCGCACATCGGGAAGAACTCATTGCTGAACTCAATGCCGTCTTCGGGAAGGATACACGTGCGAATTGGATCGCGAAGATGGCGGCGGCAGGTATTCCGGCCGGTGAGGTCAGGGATGTCGGGCAGGCGCTGACATCAGAGGAAACCCGGGCCCGGGAAATGATCGTCGATCAACCACATCCACGGCTCGGGATAGTGCCGGGCATACGTTCGCCGATGACACTAAGCGAGACGCCGGTGCGCGATCCAGTAGCTGCACCGGATTTAGGCGCCGATACAGCAGAAGTTCTTCGCGAGATTGCCGGCTACGACGCAGACCAAATTGCGGCAGTGAAAGGAGACGACTGAATGGAAATCGTACCGACGGGCGCCGCCTTAGGGGCGGATGTTTGGAATGTTGATCTTGCTGATTTGACGGACACGGCTTTCGCGGAGATCCATCAAACTTGGCTCGATAACAACGGAGTATTGCGGTTTCCCTGCCAGAGGTTAGATGACAATGGCTTTCTCGGTTTCGCCGAGCGGTTTGGTGAACTTGATATGGCGCCGATAAACGCCAATGGTCATTATTGGAAGCCGGAATATCCGCAGCTCGCTGTCATCTCAAACGTCGTTTCGGATGGTAAGCCGGTTGGTAGTCTCGGTTCATATGAATCGAAATGGCACACCGACATGTCCTATAACGAACTCCCACCGAAGGCGAGTATTCTATATGCGATCGAGTTACCGCGCGAGGGCGGCGATACGGGCTTTGCCAGCACGGCAGCTGCATATGACGCGCTGCCCGAGGATATGAAGAAGCGCCTGGCAGGACTAACCTGCAAGCACGATTCATCGCACAACAGTGTAGGGCAGGTCCGTAGGGGCTTCGCCGAGGCGTATGATCAGCGGGAGGACATTCCGGGAGCCGTCCACCCCCTCGTTGCGACTCATCCGGAAACAGGCCGGAAGGTTATCTATCTTGGCCGGCGCGCTCGTGCGTATATCCGTGAACTGCCGCCGGCGGAGAGCGATACCCTACTGGACGAGCTTTATGCACACGTTTCGAAGCCGGAGTTTACCTGGACCCAGAAATGGCGTCATGGGGATGTTGTGCTTTGGGACAATCGCTGCACGCTACACCGCAGGGATGCGCTAGATCCGAATGAACGGCGTCTTCTGCACCGCGCACAGATCAAGGATGTGGCGCCAATGAGCGCTGCGGCGTAAGTATGGCGGGCATTCCCGGCGGAAAGGGAATCGGTGCCTCGACCCCCCGTTTCGAGGATGCGCGCCTGCTGACGGGCGCGGGCAAATACAGTGATGATTATAACCGGCCGGATCAGGTTTATGCGGCCTTCCTACGTTCGCCTCATGCTCATGCATGGCTTCGTGGGATCGAGATTTCGGCTGCCGCTTCCATGCCGGGTGTGATCGCCGTCCTGACAGGCGCAGATTACGCGGCCGACGGGTTGAACGATATGTTGGCCCAAGGCAATCCTAAGGATGTGGAACTCTTCAATCGCGATGGCGCGCCAATTCAATATCCGCGGATAGAACCGTTGGTGAGGACAAAGGTCCGCCGGGTTGGCGAAGCGATCGTTATGATCGTCGCAAATTCGCCGGAGCAAGCGCGCGATGCGACGGAGCGTGTGAATATTGAATACGACCCACTGCCGTCCACTACCGACCAGGTGAAAGCCCTTGCTCCGGATGCGGTATCGCTGTGGGATGACCTAGAAAGCAACCTTTGTGTGGATGATCAGAAGGGGGACCCGGCAGCTGTATTGGAAGCCTTTGCGCGTGCAGCGCACGTGGTTCGCATGGATCTCGTAAACAATCGCGTTTCAGGGGTGCCGATGGAACCACGGGCAGCGGTCGCGGAGTTTAATCCATTGACGGATCGGTACACTCTCTGGGCGGGTGGGCAAGGGGTGAACCGCTTCCAGAGGGAAATCTCAACAGCCTTCGGCTGTCCGGAGGACCGGGTCCGCGTGATCGCTCGCGATGTCGGTGGTGGCTATGGGACGCGGAACTCTTGCTATCCGGAGTTTACGCTCGTGACCTGGGCCGCGAAGCGCGTCGGTCGACCGGTAAAGTGGACCGGTACACGGAGTGAGATGGCGCTCGGCGACTACGCAGGTAGGAACCTCTTCACCGAAGCGGAACTGGCGCTCGATTCCGAAGGTCGGTTCCTTGCAATGCGTACGGTCAACTGCGGCAATCTCGGCACGCATGCACTTTCCTTCGTTCCGATCGCACGCGGGCCGACCGTGACGACCAGCATCTACGACATTCCATCAGCGGACGTTACCACCAAGGCGGTCTGGACTAATACGTCGCCGGTTACCGCTTACCGTGGGGCGGGGCGTCCGGAAGCGATATTTGTGACGGAGCGGTTGATCGATCGCGCGGCGATTGAGATGGGAATTGATCGAGCGGAAATTCGCCTCAGGAATCTCATTCAGGATGAGCAGTTGCCTTACACCAATCCGCTTGGTGTTACCTATGACAGTGGCCGGTTTGTTCACGGTATGGAACTAGCACTCGAGCTTTCAGACTGGGCCAGTTTTGAAGCGCGGCGGTCAGAAAGCGATACTGCGGGAAAACTGCGCGGCATCGGCACGGCGAACTATGTGGAGACCTCGACGGGCTGGCCGTTGGAACGCGCCGTGATGGAGGTAACGCCCGAAGGTCGCGTCGATATGATTATGGGCTCGCACTCGAGCGGGCAGGGGCATGAAACGACATTTCGCCAGATTGGTGCGTCTCTTTTGGAAGTGCCATATGAATGTATCGATTATCGGTATGGTGATACCGATTTCGTCAAAGACGGCTCGGGATCGCACGCGGCGCGCACGATGCGACTTGCCGGTCATCTCTTCAGCATCACGCGCGACGAGATTGTCGAAAATGGGAAATGCATTGCAGCGCATATTCTGGAATGTGCTGAGGGTGATGTAGAATTTAGCGAAGGCGTCTTCCGTGTGTCCGGGACGGACCGGGCGATGAGCCTTTTCGCGGTGGCCAAGGCTGCAAACGATTCGTCCTACGACCTCCCGGAAACGGTTAAAGGTCCGCTACGCGCGACGACATTGATTGATAAGCCGATGCCGGCCTATCCAAATGGATGCCACGTCGCGGAAGTAGAAGTCGACCCGGAGACGGGCACTGTCACTCTCGCGCGTTATACTGCGGTCGACGATTGTGGCCGAGTCGTCAACCCGATGATTGTTGACGGACAGGTCCATGGCGGAATCGGCCAAGGCGTGGGGCAGGCTCTGTGGGAGGAGGTCGTCTATGATGATGATACAGGGCAACTTATTAGTGGATCGTTCATGGACTATGTTATGCCCCGGGCCGATGATTTACCCATGTTCACGGTGGGCCACAACGAAGTCCCGACGCCGACCAACCGCATGGGTGCCAAAGGGGGCGGTGAGGGCGGTACGACGCCTGCCCCCGCTGCCATCGTCAATGCCGTCTGCGACGCGCTTTGCGATTATGGTGTCGAACACATCCAAATGCCAGTGACGAGCGAGAAGGTCTGGCGGGCGATGCGGGATAGTCGTAGAAGAGTTTCAGGCATTTCCCAGTGAATTACGGCGTATAGCCTAAGGCTTTCCCGACCTTTGCCTGCATGTATTGGCTACAAGCATCTAGGTAATCCTTTTCGTTTATCGGCGTGATAAAACGGCCCGGACCATGAAGTTATAGGCTGCACTGACGCCGACGGATTGAATACTCTTTTGAAAAGCGCTAGGTCCCGCTTCCGACGACGGCGGTCGTCTCGATTTCGATCAGAGCATCGGGATTGACGAAGCCAGGACTGATGACGGTGGCGCTGGCGATGTCGGCGTCGGGAAAGATCTCGGCGCGAACTTTGCTGTAGTCGGCGTAATGGCGCATATCCGA
>DJKK01000157.1 GCA_002434595.1 Alphaproteobacteria bacterium UBA6544
AATCGGTCCTGCCGCGCTCGACCACGCCGTAAGAGGGATGCTCCCAGAGCACGATGAGATCGAAGCCAAGTTTATCCTCAAAGAACGCGGCCGTTTCTCTCACATTAGCGACCGGCAGAATCGGGTTTGCCTCTATGAATTATTTATCCATTGTGATCTCCTGAGAAAGAACATGTGGGAAACTTGTTAATTGTTTGGCAGTGAGAGACTAAACCGAAATCTTTGAAGCTTGCGATGCACGCAGCAATCCGGCCAAAGCCGTGGCTTCTTGGCATGGACCAATTCCAAACCATATGTGAGGCTATGAAAAATTGCTTGGGTGGGCGCATTGGCCGCGCCTGGCTCACATTGTAGGAGACCAGCGGATGACAGGACCGCTTGCCGGTTATCGGGTGATCGACTTTACCAATGTAATAGCCGGCCCTTACGCAACTATGATTCTTGCCGATCAGGGCGCGGATGTGATCAAGGTTGAGGCGCCGCATCGGCCCGATCACACACGTCATGCCGGTCCCGGAGACATGGGAATGACCGCGAGTTTCGTCAACAACAATCGTAACAAACGATCGATTTCGATTGACGTGAAGTCGGATGAAGGCCGCGAGGCGCTAAAACGTATCGTCGCGACGGCTGATGTGTTCATTCAGAACTTCCGGCCCGGCGTTGTGGAACGCCTCGGCATTGGTGAGGATGATCTGCGCGCCGTAAAACCTGACCTCATTTATGTCTCGATGAGCGGCTGGGGAGAAAACGGGCCGCTCTCGCACAAACCTGTCTACGATCCGATTATCCAAGCGCTCTCGGGGCTCGCCACCGTGCAGGCTGGTTCTGACGAGGAACGACCCCGGCTCATTCGGACGATTTTGCCCGATAAACTGACAGGCGTGACCGCTGCACAGGCCGTCGTTGCGGCGCTTGCCGGTCGCGCCAAGAGCGGTGAAGGGCAGCATGTGAAAGTGTCGATGCTCGACTCGATCATTGCCTTCCTTTGGTCGTCCGACATGGGGGGACAGACCTTCATCGGGAAGGAGATGAGCGCCCAACGCGCCGCCACCTTCATAGATCTGATCTATGAGACCAAGACCGACTACATCACGGTGTCTACGATGACGAACGTTCAATGGGAGGCCTTCTGCCGGACCGCCGAACGTGAACATCTTCTGGAGGATGAACGCTTCAAGACGCCTGCGCTCCGCGATCAGCATGCGAACGAACGTCTGCATCTGATCCAGGAAGCGTTGCTCGAACGTCCCGCCAAAGAATGGCTGGTCATTCTGGATGAGGCCGGTGTTCCCTGTGCGCCTGTGTTGACGCGGCGCGAGATGATCGATCATCCTCAAGTCGTTGCGAGCGGTATAGTTGTCGAACATGACCACCCGCACGCGGGCCCGCTCCGCCAGGCACGTCCGGCAGCACGATTTGAGGGGACGCCGAACGAAATTCGCAACGGTGCGCCGCTGCTCGGCGAGCATACTTACGACATCCTGCGTGAAGTGGGTTATAAAGACGGCGATATCGGGATAATGGTGGCGGCCGGCGTACTCCATGCGGCTGATGAAGAAGCGTGACGTACACCCTCTATAATCGACCTGGGTCTGGCGGCTTCGTCGTCGAAGCCGCGTTGACACTGGCGGAAGCGCCGTTCGAGCTTGTCGAATTAGGTTCCAAGCCAGGGACGCCATTGCCGGAAGAGTTCAAGGAAACGAACCCTTGGGGTCAGTTGCCGACTCTTTTTCTTCCCGATGGTTCGATTATGACAGAATCTTCGGCGATGCTGGTTCACATCGCCGCCGCACATCCGGAAAAGAGTTTGGCGCCCCCGCCCGGCACGCCGGCGCATGCCAAGTTTCTGAGATGGACCGTTTTCGCCGGGGTTAACCTGTATGAATCCGTTGCGCGGCGCGGCTATCCCTTCCGCTATACGGATGATAAAGATGGTTACGATGCCGTCAGGAATGCGTCGATCCGGCGAATGGGAGAGGCGCTCGCCGTCGCTGAGGCTCATATCGACGGCCCTTTCCTGCTCGGCGAGGATATGTGTCTTGCCGATATCTATCTCGCCATGTTCTTCATCTGGCACATGGGGGAATTGGATGCGCCGCATCTTGCCGAAATTGCGGAGGTGATGCGCGCGCATGTGGTGGTCGGACAGATCTGGCGTCGACATTTCGGGGACCGCTAGCGGGCGCGTGTGGTGAGCTTCGATCGTTCCCTATTTCCTCCGAACTACAAGCCCGAACCCTGCGGTTGGGAAACCGCGTGGCCTTGAACGGTGTTTTCCTCAAGTGAACCATCCACTCAACCCCGATAGAAAACGACGGGCTTTGTTCAGTGACAAAGAGTGGGAACGCTTGCTGACGTATATGCGGAAGTGGGTTGAACAACCGAAAGCAGAGTGACAGAAGCTCAGCCGTTACCGGCTTCGTTACAGGGTAATTCTCATGTTCCATACGGGCACGAGGACCGTTGAAAGCTCACACCTCACTTTGGGAGATGTTGGCAAATACTTCGATGAGAATGGTAAGTAGCATTGTGAACTTTGGGTGCACGGCAAATAGAAACGTAGAAAGCGGATTTCAAAAAAGGAATGTCGTTAGGCTTTTGGACGATTGGAAGAGTAAGTCAAAGTTCACAGCTGACCAAGATTATGTTTTTGCTAAAACCACAGGCAAACGGCCAACAACAGATGACAGCATGTTCCGTATAATTTTGAAGGATTTAAATTTATCAAGTGACAGGATTGGATAACCTCGGGCCCTAACCAGCCTCCGCAATTCCTAGGTTACCTATCAGATCGCCAACAGTCGCATAGATTTAGTATTGCTCTCAGCAAACATGGGCGCGTGTATCCAGATGCTTGTGAAGCACTACAGCCACTTCGAGACTGTTCAACGGACTGCTGATTTGGTAGGACGTTAAGTCGCGTAGGAAATAGCTGCATGTTTGGTCACATAAGTTTCTTTAGCTTTTTGCGGTTTCCTCAGTTTTCTCAATTAGTGTTGAGATAAAATTTGCGAGGAACTGATTTGGGACAGCGCAAAATGGTGATTATACAAAATGGGCATTCCATTTTCGATTGAAATCTTGGTACCAGACGGAAACAGCAGTGGTCC
>DJKK01000255.1 GCA_002434595.1 Alphaproteobacteria bacterium UBA6544
AAGTCGACTTTGATCTCGCTTTCCTGCTTCTGGATTTTTATGCGAATGGTGAAGGTCGAATCCTCGTTCTCTCCCTCGTCGAGAATACCGTCTCCGTCACAAAAATCTTCGAATTCGCCCTCGCCATTTGGCAAGTCTTGGAGAAGAGTGCGCATCATGCGTTCAGAATAGTCGAGAACTTCCTGCATGATATCGGTCAAACGCTCAGCACCGTACTTACCAGCGATATCAGAAAGACGCTGGCTTGCTCGCCTGTTGGCAGCAATCTGAGCACTGAGATCACCCCAGCGTTCGTCTGGCGTACGTACGTTGGCGCGGATAATAGCTTCGACATTCCGATCAAGTTCGCCGTGCGCATATATGCGAACCGGTGGAAGACGAAGGCCTTCGCCGTAAACCTCGGTCACGGCGCCATAGCTACCAGGCGTGGCGCTGCCGATATCAGGCCAATGCGCGCGGACGCACCCAAAACCGAGGAGCATTCCCTCGTGAAAGGCGGGTCCGACAACGTTGACGTCCGGCAAATGGGAGCCGCCAAAATAAGGGTCATTGTGGATAAATACGTCGCCGTCATGGATATCATCGCCGAAGGATCGGATGACCGCGCGCACTGCATCCGGCATTGAGCCGAGATGGATCGGTAGATCCGGGCCCTGTGCCACCATGTCTCCCTTTGCGTCGAAGATACCGCAGGAGTAGTCGCCGGCGACTTTTAGGACGGGGGAGTACGCCGTCTTGGCGAGGACGATCTTCATCTCCTCGGCGGCCTTCAGGAGACTGTTCTTTACGACCTCGAATGTTGCGGGATCGCTCCGAACGGACGACGTCTTAGGCATTGGCAAGGTCCATCTCCTCTCCACGCGTAATACGGATGAAACCCTTTGCATCGATCCGGGCTCGCCAGCCGGGTGCAATTACGACCGTACTGTCGAGTGATTCGACAATCGCTGGGCCGCGGATCTGAGATCCCGCGGCGAGGCGGTTGCGGTCTAGCACCGGCGTCTCGATCCTACCGTGCTGGGGAAACCACGCTTCTCGGTTCGCCTTAAATGAATCGCGGCCATCCGCGGTCTTTTGCCTGATTTGTAAGGACGGTAGATGGCCAGTTGCAGTAAGCCGGAGAGTGACGATCTGGATAGCCTCCGCCTCGTTCTTGTGGCCATAGGTTTGCGCATGGCGTTCGTGATAACTATTAGCAAGCGTCTTCAAGCTTTCCATCGTTACCTGAGCCCCTTCGTGAGCAACATTCAGTTCATATGCTTGGCGGCTATATCGAAGATCTGCTGATCGCTGGAACGACCAACTTTCTTCCGGGATACCTGTATCTGCGAGCATCTTGCGCGCATCAGCAATCAGTCCGCCCCAAAGGGCCTCAAGTGTCTCGGGCGATGTCTGGTTGAGAATTGCAAAATGTGTCTTACCGTAGTCTCGGCGAATATCGGTCCCGACAAGTCCGAGTGCCGAGAAGCCTCCGGGGATAGGTGGCACAATGACTTCAGGAACGTTGAGTTCTTCCGCTAACGCGGTGGCATGGAGAGGGCCGGCGCCGCCAAAAGCGATGAGAGAGAACTCTCGGGGGTCATGTCCACGCTCGACAGAGACGATGCGGAGTGCATCCGCCATGTTGTTGTTGACGATAGCGATCACGCCCGCGGCGGCTTCCTCTACAGATTGATTGAGCGGGCCAGCGAGCTTCGCCTCTAAGGCGGATACTGCGGCGGCGTAGTCGATCGACATGCGTCCACCGAGAAGAGACCCCGCGTCAAGGTAGCCCAGGACGAGATTGGCGTCGGTCACCGTTGGGCTCTCGCCGCCACGTCCGTAGCAGATGGGGCCGGGTTCCGCACCCGCACTGCGCGGGCCGACACGCAACGCCCCAGCCGGGTCGATCCAGGCGATACTGCCGCCCCCGGCACTCACTTCCGCAAGGTCGATCACGGGGACGCGGATCGGATGCCCGGTTCCATGCAGCCAACGGTTTTGGCTCCCTTCGCCGCCACCGACTTCGTATTCAGCCGTGGTCTCAATGGCTCCTTTGCGGATCAAGCTCGCTTTCGCCGTTGTGCCGCCCATGTCGAAGGATAGTAAATTGGATTGCCCGATTTGTTCACCGACGAGAGCGGCAGCGATGACACCTGCGGCGGGCCCTGATTCGACCACTGCTGCGGGCATTCGAAGTGCCTCCGGCACGTCGACGACGCCACCTGATGAGCCCATGATATGGAGCGGTGGAAGATTTAAGCCTGAGACCGCTTCCTCCAGACGGCTCAGATAAGAATCGAGGATCGGCCCGACATAGGCGCATACGGCGGTCGTGCTCGTCCGTTCGAATTCACGAATTTCTGGCAGGACTTCAGATGAGAGAAATACCGGAATTTCCGGCAACGCAGCGCGCAGCGACTCCCCAAGTGTTCTCTCGTGACTGTCATTCAGAAACGAAAACAGCAAAGAGACGGCAACGGCATCCACGTTGAGTGCTTTAATTTCTTCAACGATTTGGTCGATTTCATTTTGCGCGAGTGGAATGACGACATCCCCTTGCGCGTCAATCCGTTCGGTGATTTCAAGTCGTCGATGGCGTGGCACCAGGACGGCGGGCGGGTCCTGGAACATATCGTAGAGATCAGCGCGCGATGAGCGCCGAAGTTCGAGGATGTCTCTGAAGCCGCGTGTCGCGATGAGGGCGGTTCTGGCACCTTTCTCTTCAAGGATCGCGTTGGTGACGACGGTCGTCGCATGGGACAGAAGACTGACCGCGTCTGGCGGAACGCTAAAGGCCTTGATGGCTTGTTTCAGGGCATTCACGACACCCTCACCAAAGTCGCCCGGAGTGGTTAGCGTCTTGGCGATACCGATCTCGCTTGTCTCTTCGTTTACCAGTGCGGCGTCCGTAAAAGTACCGCCGATATCGACACCGATCCGCCAGGTCATGTGGGCTCCCAATATTGACTGAGGACTAAGGTAACGGTTCGAGCAGGATTGCCTAGAGCCTTTACAACAGCCGCGACGGAAAGGCTGGGGACCCAACAATAAGGCTGTTCCGCAGTCTCCGTTGGCCTACCTAGAACCGTATGGTTCGACTTTCAGACCTTGATCCCGGTTCGGCTCAACATCTCCTGGATAAAGAGTGCCCACCGTTCGAGACGTCGCCCTTTGTTACCGGACCGCCTCTCGCAGAACGGCGCGTTGCTATTGTTACGTCCGCCGGCCTGCATCGCCGTGATGACCGGAATTTTTCCCTCAGGGATTTGAGCTATCGCGTCATCCCCGGTGATATTGCGACCGCCGACCTGGTGATGACGCAGAGTTCGGTGAACTACGACCGGACGGGCTTCCAGCAGGACGCCAACGTTGTTTTCCCGATCGACCGGCTGCGGGAATTAGAGAGCGCCGGGGAAATTGGCGAGGTTGCGGACTACCACTACGCAATCAATGGCGCCGGCTGGCTCCCGCACGAAATTGAGCCAACCGCGCGGGAACTGGCGGGCTTGCTGAAGGAAGACAGGGGCAAAACTGTTTTACGAGTCCCCGTCGGACCGAACCG
>DJKK01000053.1:0-6053 GCA_002434595.1 Alphaproteobacteria bacterium UBA6544
AGCGAAGGCGCGCAACTCCGCTTCAAGTTCAGCCTCCTTCTTACGTGGGTCGTCAGCTGCCTCGATCTCACGGCGATAGGCAACCGCGACGCCCCCCTCCACTGGAAGTGACCCCCATTCCGCCGACGGCCAGGCCAGTTTGATATTGACCCCGCGCTGCTGGCAGGTCGCCATGCCCGCCATGCCGTAACACTTCCGTACAACCAACGTAATGACGGGAACAGTGGCCTGACTGGCCACATAAACAGCCCGCATACCGGCCCGCAAGACGCCGCGAGACTCCGCTTGCAACCCGACCATGAACCCGGGTACATCGACCAAAAAGACGAGAGGGATATGAAACGTGTCGCAGAGTTCGACGAAATGGCATTGTTTGAGGGATTCCCCGACATCCATCGCTCCGCCGTATATCATCGGATTATTTGCGACGACACCAACCACGTAACCATCGAGACGGGCCAGGCATGTGATTAGCCCTTTGCCAAAACGTGGCTGGATCTCGAAGGGTGACCCCTCGTCAAAGACCAGTTCGATAAGCTCCCGCATATCGTACGGCCGGCGCCGTTCTTCCGGGATAATATCCTTCAGCATTTCTTCGCAGCGATCGACCGGATCACCAGTAGCGACACGAGGCGGTAACTCCCACACATTCTGCGGCATATAGGAGAGGAACTGCCGGATCATCGCGACACATTCTTCTTCGCTGTCGACGACATTGTCGATAGTGCCGCCTTGATCGACAGCGATGCGGGGTCCGCCGAGCTCTTCCTTCGTAAGATCCTGCCCCAACGAGCGCTTAACCACTGCCGGCCCTGCCGCAAAGACCTGGCTCGTGTCTTTCACCATCACCGAGAAATGCGAGAGGATCGCACGGCCAGCGGGCCCGCCGGCGGCAGACCCGAGAACGGCGCCTACGACCGGCACCTCCCCCATAAGATCGACCGATCGATCGAAACTGTCGACACCGGGAAATACCGCGTGTCCCCGGTTCTTCGCCGACGTCACCGTGCCACCAGCCCCGTCTATCAGATTGACCAACGGTATCCGATATTCATGCGCTAGGTCTTCGCTGAATCCGCCTTGCCCTCCTTTGCGACGGTCGAGCCGTGCCGTCGTTCCACCACGAACGGTAAAATCCTCGCCGCCAACGACGACGGGACGCCCGTCGACTTTTGCTAATCCCGCAACGTAAGGTGCTGGCGTCAATCTAAGGAATTCACCGTTGTCGGAATATTCCGCGGCACCCGTTGTTTTACCTATTTCCTGGAAAGATCCGGAGTCAACCAGCTGATCGATCCGCTCGCGCACCGTCAGCCGGCCGGCCGCATGCTGGCGTCCAACATTAGTCTTCCCACCCTGCGCCTCCGCCAATTCGCGACGGTGGTGTAACTGCTCGAGATCTTTCTCCCAGGCCATTAGCTGACAGGGCTCGGGGTCAGGCGTCGAGGACAACGACGACCTGACCCTCCGAGACGGGCTCCTCTTCATCGACCATAATTTCGGCAACCTTGCCGTCATCGCTGGCCAGCACCGGAATTTCCATCTTCATGGATTCGAGAATGATCAGCGTTTGTCCCTCTGTGACACTCGCTCCTTCTTCAACCTCTATCTTCCACACGGTACCAGTGACGTCGGATTCGATTTCGATGCGGGCCATTTTTGTCCTCTAATGCTGTTGGTTAGGTCTGTTTGAAAGCTACTTAAAAGGTTGTCGGCCAATTGGAAAGAAAGTGTTGCCCAAGGCCGCCTGAGAGACGATTTTGATGCACCTGCAACATGCGTATGAGCCAGTCGCGCGTATCTTCTGGCTTGATCACATGTTGCACACCGTATGATGCGGCAATGTCGTAGACGCTGCTCTCCAGCTGAAATTCAGCGAATTTTTGTTCGAAGAATTCTGGGTCGGTATTTTCAAGGCGCTCACCCGGCTTTCCGTGAACAACGTTCACAGCGTATGCCGGGTCCATAAAACTCACTTCTGCAGTCGGCCATGCTGCAACTTCAGCTGCGTTCTTACCACCGCCCATATTGATATAGGCTTGCCCGTAGTTCTTGCGGATCATCACTGTCAACTTAGGCACCGTCATGAGCTGAAGTGCATTCATGAAATTCATAATTTTCCCAGGCGCACGCTGGCGCTCGGCATCGATGCCGATGACGAAGCCGGGATTATCGACGAGGAAGATCACTGGAATATTGAAACTGTCGCACAAAACCATAAAGCTGCAACACTTGTCGCAGCCGTCCGCATCCAGAGCGCCTGCCTTGAACATGGGGTTATTGGCGACGAAGCCCACGGTCCGACCGCCGAGGCGCGCGAGTGTCGTCGTTGCGGTCCGGCCAAACCGCGCCTTCAATTCGAAGACGGAATTCTTGTCCGCAACCCGCTCGATAATCTTCCGGACGTCGTAGACCTGGGTTCGCTTCTCGGGCAGCACTTCGAGGACCGTGCGCGCCGTATCATCGGAGCCAGCCGGAACCGGCTTCTCTGGCGGCAGTTGGTTCTGATTCTCCGGCAAATAGGAAAGGAACGTCTTGATCGCGTCTAGAGCTTCCTCATCCGTGTCGACCGCAAGATCGACAAGCCCGGTCGTATCAGTGTGCATCCGCCAGCCGCCAAGTTCCTGACCATCCACTTTCTCACCGATCGCCATGGAGACCAAGCGTTCCGAGGATACGGCCATCACCGCACCCTTGCGCATGACATTAAAGTCGGAGAGGCAACCGTACCAAGTGGCGGAACCGTAAGCCATGCCTAGGACCGCGGAAGCCCAAGGTTGCTCACGTAGGCGCCGGTACTGCGTCGCATTTCCTCCGAGAATGGTTCCCATATTGTAGGCACCCATATTGTCGGGAATGCGGGCGCCGGAAGATTCACCGAGAAACACCATCGGTATCCCGCGTTCCGATGCAGTACGCCGCATCTGACCGATCCGCCTCATATTAACAACGCTTGAGGACGCACCCTTTACGGTGAAATCATTCGATACGATGACGGCCTCGCGCCCATCGATTGTGCCATAGCCGGTGATCTTTCCATCACCGGGCGTAGATTCGCGATCGGACTCGATATGCGATGTGGCGAACAGTCCGGACTCGACCCAGCTATCGCTGTCGACAAGGAAGTCGATACGTTCGCGAGCATTGAGCAGTCCTGCGTTGCGCCGGCGCTCCAACCTTTCCGGACCACCCATCGCCAAGGCCTTTGCCTCGCGTCGCTCAAATTCATCGTAGAGTTCGTCAAAGGCCATCAGGCCACTCCCTTATTAGTGCCGCAAAAGACGACACCGTCCGCCTCGAGAGCAGCGACTTCCGCGTCGCCGAGGTCCAAGTACGTCCGCAGAACTTTTGCCGTATCTACCCCGGGCTGTCCCCCTGCTTTGCGTATTTCGCCAGGTGTCGCCGAAAGACGGGGCACGACGTTCGCTAACTTTACTGATCCCAAGTCGTCGTCGGGCACATCCACGATCATTTCTCGTGCGGCATAATGAGGATCCTCAAAAACGTCCTCCATCGTGTAGATGCGCGCCGCTGGAACGGCCGCTTCATCCAGCTTCTTTTCGAGATCCTTAAGTTCATGCGTCGCCGTCCAGGCGCCGACAACCTCGTCTAATTCATCTTCATGGGCATTCAGCGCGACCTGATCCGGCAGCCGCGGATCGGAAAGTAAATCTTCCCGGTCCATCGCTGCAGCCAATCGCCGCCACGTCGGCATATTGCCGGCCGCTATATGAATATGTCGACCGTCTTTCGTTGGATAATGGTTGTTCGGAGTGCTGTTTGGCAAACGGCCGCCCTGGCGAATTGGCACGAACCCGGTCTTCTCGTAGGCCGGTACATAGGGCTCCATATAGCTGAACGCGCATTCGTAGAGAGCCGCGTCAATGCATTGCCCCTCGCCTGTCGCCCGCTTGTGCAGGACCGCCAGCGCGACGCCATAGGCGGCGTAAGTCGCGGTAATCTCGTCCGTTAGCGATACAGCTATCCTCGCGGCGGGGCGGTCCGGGACACCCGTGAGATGCCTCATGCCACTGACCGCTTCGCATACCACGCCGTAGCCTGGCTTGTGCGAATACGGGCCCGTTTGTCCAAATCCGCTAATCCGAACCATGATTATTCCCGGATTGATGGACTTAAGGTCGTCATATCCGAGGCCCCAACGCTCCATCGTACCCGGCTTGAAGTTCTCGATCAGAACATCGAACTTCGGCACAAGTTGTTTTATGAGATCGCGGCCGCGTTCCTCTCTGAGGTTGATCGACGCCATTTCCTTGTTGCGAAATATGCTTGAGGCGTAAAGCGACTTGCCCTCGTACCGTTTCCCAAAGCTGCGTACCGGGTCGCCTTCCGGCACCTCGATCTTCACCACTTCGGCGCCAAAATCCGCCAACAAACGTGCACAGAACGGCCCGGCCACAGTCGATCCCAACTCGAGAACGCTAACGCCGTCCAAAGGTCCTTTCACCATCGTTATGTCGTTTCCCATTGCCGGAGTGAGAGATCTGCGGAACCGCCAAACTTTTAATTATGCCGATTGCGTAATGCGTCAAAACTTGGCGGGGCCAAATCTCCGCCGTTAACACACGGTTAGTGCGGACTACTTAAGAATGGGTAATGTAAGGTTGGCCTCATATAACCGCATTATTGTTTATTCGGAGACGGGTAGTGTAGCCGTTATCGGAGCCTTTACTATGAGTGAAGCAGCGCCCGCGGAAGAGCCACAACCCTCCGCAATGCCCGAACTGACGGACGAGGAGCGCCGTCAATACGAATCCGACATGGATTCGCTGCATGTGTTGCCGCTCAACATCATTCCATTCGAGCTTCCCGGTCTAAAGCGCGCACGCCTGATCAAGAACTTTCGTCTGGATACCGTCATCGAACTCTTCAAGGATGACAGCGCCGGCAGCGGCCAAGTGCGTGTCGAGGAAGCAAAAAAACTATTCGGCATTCCGGAGAAAGATCCCCACCCGGACATTATCAAGCTGAAGCGGGTCGCGGCACTCAACAGTTTCGACGTCTATACGCTTCGGGTTGAGCTTCGCAATATCGGCGTGCCGGTCAACGACCATGCCGCATTGAAGCTCTCAAAATCAAAGAACGACGAGCTCGCAGAATATATGCGGGACTTCACCCGTCCCCTGATTTCCCAAGTCTACGCGGATTCGGACATTAGCATCACCGATGTCAGTGAGATCATCGATATGTTCAAAAATCCCGATCGCAGACAGGCAATGGAAAATCTAAAAAAGCTCGCATCGACTCTGAATGTGGCACTGCCCGAAATCCCACGCTTCCTTGAGGATTACGGCGATATTTTCCTATCACTTGCGTATTTCAAGAATTGCTTCAATCAAATTGCCCCATGTATTAACGCTTTTATTGGAAAAACTGAAGTATTAATAGGAAGTTATCAATTAAAAATGACATAAACTTAATTGAAACCTCACTCTTTATCAAAAAAACCTTAAATAACGTTACTGCTTCTATTACAGGACGTTTCGAGAGCTTCCAGTGCCATTCGAACGAAATGTGGAGCGATATCAACGCAGAATCGTTCAGTCGCGTGAAGAGCCTGATTTCCAGCCATCACTCTGCCATCGGCGGCATTATGTGCGGCCTGGCGGTGAAGATGAGCATCTGGAATGAACGATTCTCCGATGGTCGTGGCGGTCCGCAGGCGCGCGCGGACTTTGTACTCTCCGAGATGCGGCACGGCATTGAGAAGATCGTCGAGGTTGAGGCTTCGGCGCCGAAAGTCTCGGACATGTCGTAGGGCTATCCGCCCCTATAACGGTACAATCAACGCATCCACGGCGACAGCGCTCTGCCCTTTGGGCATGACGATAAAAGGATTGATATCGATGCTGTCGACCCGATCCCGGTTGTCGTATGCGAACACGGAAAGCCGCGATAACGCTTCGGCAAGGGCATCGAGATCGGCGACAGCGCCGCCGCGGACCCCTTCAAGCAATGGATACCCCTTAACTTCTCGGATCATCTCATGTGCCTCGGCTACGCCGAAAGGTGCGATACGGCGGGGCACGTCCTGC
>DJKK01000053.1:6371-19632 GCA_002434595.1 Alphaproteobacteria bacterium UBA6544
CGGGTCACGTCCTGCAGGACTTCGACGAACACGCCACCGAGGCCGAATACGACCACCGGTCCGAATGCAGGGTCGCGCTTGACCCCGAGGATCGTCTCCACACCGCCGTCAATCATCGGCGTCACGACGACACCTTCGATATTGGCATCCGGTTTATGCCGCATTGCCCGGTCCAGTATCGTATAGTAGGCGTCGGCAGCGCCGTCCGCTAACACGTTAAGAATCACACCACCAATTTCCGACTTGTGCAGAATGTCCGGCGAGACGAGCTTGAGAGCGGCAGGACCGGATAATCCCGCGACGGCTGAGGCCGCCGCCGACGCCGAGGTCGCGAGGGTTTCCTGTACCGTAGGTATACCCGCCGACGCGAGCAGGGACTTGGCCTCTAGCTCGTTCAGGGTCTGCGGCAGGGCGACGACCGGATTTGGCAATTCGGCCGGTATTTCCGGAGCGGGAGCGGCAAAGGCCCTTCCAAAGCGGAGGAGCGACGCCGCCACGCTCACGGCCCGGGTCGGCTCACGGATCACGATATAGCCGAGGTCCTCCAATTCCTTGCGCCGTTCATCTTCGACATAGACGCCAGCGACGATGGGCACATCCGGGTGATTCGCGCGAATATTCCGGAATAATTGCATGAATTTGTCTGCCAAGGCGGGTGACTTCGTCGCCATGGCCATGTACAACACAATAATATCGCAAACATCTTCTTCGATTAGTACATCCATGCAGCTCTCGAGGATCTCGGGCTGGTTCAACGCCTGCCCCGTGATATCGACCGGATTTCGAGTACCTGCATACGGTATGATCTCGCGGATGCGCGCCTGCGCCGCATCGGAGAGTTTCGGCACTTCGAGACCATGACGGCTCGCAATATCCGACATCAGAACGCCGATCCCTCCGGAGACCGTCAACAGGCCAACACGGTTGCCGGTCGGAAAGCTCCGGGTGACACTGCAAGCGTAGCCAAGGTCATAGAACTCATCCATCGACATCGTCCGATGCGCACCGTATTTCTCAACTACGGTATCAAAAACGACATCTGAACCAGTAATCGACGCGGTATGGGAGAGCGCTGCCTCTGCACCAATATCCGACGCACCAACCTTAGTGACGATAACAGGCTTGCCCGCAGCGCGCGCCGCTTCAAGACCCCGCATGAAACCCGCGCCGTCCTTGCAGCCTTCCATATAAAGGAGAATTACCTTAATCGCGTCGTCATTGGCGTAATATTCAAGGATTTCCGCCAGACCAATATCGCTTTCATTTCCGGTCGTCGCCCACAGACTGACCCCGAGTTGCCGGTCGCGCGCTTCATAGTAGGCAACCGTACCATAGGCGCCGCTTTGGCTAACTATACCAATGGGGCCGAGCTCCGGCGGTTTTGCCTCCATGGAGAAACCGAAAGTCATGATCATGCGGGAATCGAAGCCGGCAAGGCCCATGCAGTTGGGGCCCATGATCCGCATACCCGAAGCACCCGCGATCTCAAGGAGACGCGCCTGGGCCGCCTCCCCTTCGGACCCTGTCTCGGCAAAGCCAGAACTGAATATGACCGTCGCTTTGACACCTTTCTTCGCGCAGGCTGTCACGGCGTCCTCTACCATTGCAGAAGGAAGCGCAATCAGCGCGAGATCAACGTTGCCCGGCACGTCTGCGAGCGACTTATAGGCCTTTACGCCCTGAACTTCGCCGTAGTTTGGATTGATCGGATAGATATCGCCGGCATAATTATAATGCTTGAGATAGAAAATGGGCCGGCCGCCGATCTTCTTCTCATCAGACGACGCGCCCATGACAGCGACCGAACGCGGGCGAAACAGGACGTCCAAGTCTCCCTTCTTGATGACCGCATCATTCATCGCAGCTCACCCCTCCTAAATGAAACGGGGCCGGCGTCCCGAAAGAGCGCCGGCCCCTGAAGCGTTCACCCTCGCGGGCGATTTTTGGCAACCGGCCGCTAACTTCCGATGATTTGCTGCGGCAGCCAGAGGCTGATTTCCGGATACATGATCAGGACAACTAGCGTAAGTATATCCATTGCCAGGAACCATAGGATGCCCTTGAAGATAGTCTCTAGGGGGACAGCGTCCCCAACCACCCCTTTTAGGACATAAACATTCAACCCCACTGGTGGAGTGATCAATCCGATTTCCAGGAATTTCACCATGATGACGCCGAACCAGACCAGATCGTAACCGAGATTCGTAATAACCGGGGTCACCACAGGCAGGGTCAACAGCATCATGCCCAGTGGGTCCATGAAGGTCCCGAGAACGACAAACACCAATGAAAGGCTCAGCAGAACCCAAATCGGTTCGACGTCCAGATTTGTGGCCCAACCAGTCAAATGACCGGCGACACCGGTCAATGCTACAAAGCCAACAAATATCTTCGCGCCCAGAACGAGCGCAAACACGTTCGCAACTTGCTTTGCAGTCTCAATCGCGGCGTCCCGGCTGGCTTCCTTCGTCAGCCGACGCGTAATGAATCCGAGTATCCACGCACCGGCGCAGCCTGCCGCTGCGGCCTCAGTCGGCGTTACCCAACCCGAGTAGATACCACCCATAACGACGATAAAGAGAACGATAATCGACCAAACACCCTTGAGTGCAACAAACCGGTCAGTCCATGTGACCATCTCCGCCTTGGGCGCCAGTTCCGGATTGATTGTCGCCCGGACCCAGACCATGCCCATATAAATGGCGGCCGACATAATTCCCGGGATCAAGCCGGCCAACAGAAGCTGGCCGATCGATTCCTCGGTGAAGATACCGTAGAGCACCATCAGGATACTTGGTGGAATCAGCGAACCGAGAGTGCCGCTCGCTGCAACAACGCCCGTTGCAATCCCGGGGTGATACTTGTAACGCAGCATTTCGGGGACGGCGAGTTTACCCATGGCGGCCGCAGTCGCGAGACTGGAACCACTCACCGCGGCGAACATGGCGCAACCCGCGACCGATGCCATGGCCAGACCGCCGTTCAACTGCGACAACCAGACCCGCGCCGTATAATAGATGTCCTTGGTGAACCCGGCGTGGAACGCCACATAGCCCATCATCAAGAACAACGGCACCGCAATAATGGGAAAGTTGGCGATAAAAGAGAACGGCTCGAAGGCAATGTAGGCCCAAGCCGCATCAAACCCCCGGTCAAAATCAAACTCGCCACCTGCCGGCCAACCAACCGCCAGAATAATTCCAAAAAAGCCAATAAACGCCATACAGAAGGCGATCGGCACACGAACGGCAATAAGGGCCAACATCAAGAACAGGCCCCATCCGCCTAAGGTAGTCGGTTCCATCGATCTCCCCCCGCTTACTTGATTTCGACTTCAAGCGCGCGGTCTTCTTCGGACATCGTCGCTTGCTTTTCACCAGTAAAGAAGCCAATCGTTGAAAGTACTGCATCAATAACCAGCCGAATCGAAAATAAAAGAAGGCCGAAGAAGACAATAAAACGGAAAGGGGCTTCGGGTATTTCTAGCGCACCTTCTTCATATGCCCCAACATCAAACGCTTGTTTAAAGTCAGTATACACAGCACATGTCACTATTATGAAAGTAACCGCGCCCAAATAGACGCCAAATAGTTCCATCGCTACTTTGGGACGGTTCGGCAGCCAATCGGAAAAAATCGTCACGAAGACGTGTTCGCGCGCTGCCTGCACCGCGGCTAGCGGCAGGAAGGCCACGATCACCATGGTAAATTCACTCATCACCAGGTCGTCGGGAATAGGCGCACTGAAGAAATGACGCCCGGTAACCGAAATGCAGGTCATTATCGTAATGAACAATAGGGCGCTGACAGAAAGCCAAAGCGCCCCTCGGTCAATGAGGTCGAAAAATTTTAGCATTGGTAAGTATGAGGCCCCGTTTTTAAGCGGGGCCTCATCCTCTCAAAAGTTAGGCGGTTTTATGGTAAGAGATACGCTTAACTATGAACGCGATATTAGCGCTCCCAAGGATACCCCTTCTCCGCCTTAATTTTGCGATATTTGGCGACCGCGGCTTTGAAGCTATCCGCGAACTCGGCGCGCTCGGCTTCAGACATGTGCTTCATCTTGCCAAGCAAGGTCGCGCCGATCGGCTTGGCATAATCAGCCCAACGATCAAGTTCCGCCTGCGGGATCTCAACAAAGTTCAGAACCTTGCCATCAATACCAGCCGCCATTTCCTTGGCCGCCGACTTCGAGTACTCAATCAGGTTTTTGCCGTAGTTATCCATGTAACGGTCGCTGGCCTTGTCCAGGATGTTCTTTAGGTTCTGCGGAAGATCGTTATAGAACTTCAGATTGATCGCGCCCCCATAGCCAATGCTCTGGCCCATACCGGCCAGCATCAAATGCTTCGCGACTTCGTAGTGCTTGTAGGACTTTACGAACACCGTGTAGTTGACCGTACAGTCGACTGTACCACGATCCAACGCGGAGTAGAGCTCACCAAAACCAATCTTAACCGGCACCGCACCCATGGATTTGAACAGCTGAATGTAGCCGCCGATCGCCCGGATTTTTTTGCCTTTCAGCTTCTCAAGCGTGTCGACCTTCTCCTTACCACACAGAAGGTGCACAGGACCTGTCACATTTTGAAACATCATCCGGATCTTGTTTTTCTTTTCTTCCGCCCGGATGAACTTTCCATTTTCGCGCACATCCTGCATAGCGCGAATTCCGACCCAGGGATCGGGCTCATTGAACGGGACGTTGCCGTAGTTTAGGACAGGCATGTCGGCCGGCGTGTAGGCGGCGATAACGGTACCCATTTCAGCAAGACCGGAACCGACACCCTTGAGCGTCGCCTTCGACTTCATCAAGGACTGGCCCCAGAAAAACTTGATCTTCAATTTACCTTTGGATTCTTCCTCGATTTCTTTCTTCCAAAGATTAAGAGCTGCGGCACGTGGCCCTCGGTTCGCACCGATATCTGAGTAGCGTATTAGGTATTCTTTCGCACTAACGACCTGCGTAGTTGCAGGCAGCAGCATTGCAGCGGCCAAAGCACCGGCTGCTAATGGGATAATTCTCGACATGTTTCCTCCCAGACGAGTTATTTTACGTGTTATTTGCACGAGTTTGACGTGCTTTATTGACTCGTACGGATTAAGCCTCAATGAGTCACAAAAGTACATAGGGCAATAACTAGATAGGAAAACACTAAACAAAACTAGAATTAAAATTCCAACAATTGCTCCAAAACCATCCGTCCCACGTCTCAACCTTGACGTCCGCAACCAGGCGAAACCCGGCCTGGCGATAGAGCGCCATCACCGCATGTAGTCCGTCGAAAGTCGTCAGGAAAATCGAATGATCTCCAGCCTCCCGCGTGAAATCGATAGCTCTATCGATCAACATCGATCCAAGGACTTGCCCCGCCAAATCCTCTCCCAAGATGAACAATCAGAGGCGCGCCCACCCGGCATCGAGTTAAGAATCGCTGCCGTCTCGGGTACTTGATCCGGTGACCCAACCCACTCCACCTGTACTCAACACGAGATCCTTGGCCGGGTCATAACGACACAAAAAGTCATCCATCTCATGGGCTACCTTGGATTCGAAGAAGACGGGGAAATTCAAGTGCTAAGCTTAGTAAGAGCCATACAGCGCGGCAACATCGCCAAGCAGGTCAGGAACAGGGACAGATTGGACCGGCAATTTGGATGCAATCAAATTTTCCAAACTGTCGCTCCAGCCCCCGCCTACGCGAAAATTGCCATAACGATCAGTACCCTAGCGCCATTCCGTCTTTCCGTGGATCGGAACCACCAACGAGAACACCATTTTTGTCGTCAATATAGATGGCCTGGCAACCACCGTGCGGCGATAGAGTTCGTGTTACGTTATGGCCACGCGCCCGCAGGTCCTCGGCGACATCTTCTGAAATCCGGGGCTCAAGTGCCAACTCGCCGTCAAAACAGAAATGCCGTGGCGCCTCGTTCGCCCTCTGCGGATCCATTCCGAAGCAAAACATGTTCGTTAGCAAAGACGTATGCCCCGTGGATTGATAGTGACCACCCATCACACCGAACGGCATAACCGCCTTGCCATCCTTCATCGCCATGCCGGGTATGATCGTATGCATTGGCCGTTTGCCCGGCTCGATCCGGTTCGGGTGATCGAGGTCAATGCGGAAACTCAGTCCACGATTGTGCAGGATCACGCCGCTGTCGGGCGCCATGATACAGCTGCCGAAACTCTTGAAGATCGAATTGATGAAAGAAATCGCATTACCATCACGGTCAACGACGCATAAGTAAGTAGTGTCGGAATGCTCGGCGCCAGCATCGCTCCAGCTGTTGAACTGACTAGCCCGCTCAAGTTCGATCCGGCCGCGCGCCCACTCGGCACGCTCGTCGGAGAGCAGGTAGTCGACGGCAACGTCGACATATTTCGGATCGCAAAACAACGCATCGCGCGCGGCGTAAGCCATCTTTGTAGCTTCAGCGGTAAGATGGATGATATCCGCCTCACTGTATCCGTCACCGAGGTCATACCCCTCGAGCATCCGCATCATCATCAGCGCCCCGAGGCCTTGGCCATTTGGCGGGCATTCGTAAACCTCATGGCCACGATATTCGGCATGGATCGGCTTCACATATTCGCAACGCTGCGCATCGAAATCTTCCGCTTCGTGCTGGCCGCCCAGTTCCTTGAGGCGGGCAAGCACATCTTCCATCACCGGCCCTTCGTAAAACCCTGCCCGGCCTTCCCTGGCGATCCGACGCAAGGTCTCAGCCATCTGCGGTTGCGTATGTTTGGCGCCGATCGGCAGGGATTTACCGCCTGGAAGAAACCGCGCGGACAGGTATTCATCGCCCTTCATACGGTCGATTGCTCCGGCATGATCAAAGGCGATCCGGTCCATGATCCGGTATCCGTGCTCCGCCTTGTCGATAGCCGGCTGCAACAACTCATCCAGCCCCTTGGTGCCGTAATCCTCCGACAGGCGACACCAGGCATCCACCGCGCCTGGAACCGTAACGGAATGTGGCGATGCCCATCCTATCTCTGTAATCCCCTGTTCCTGGAACCACTCGACGGTTGCTTTCGCCGGGGCACGACCCGAGCCATTTAGGGCGATCGGCGCACCTCGCTTTGGAGAATACAGCACGAAACAGTCCCCACCGACTCCTGTCATTGCCGACTCAACGATACCGAGGACAGCAATCGCCGCAAGCGCCGCGTCGACGGCGTTTCCGCCAGAGCGCAGCACATCGACCGCAGTCAGCGTCGCGTCCGGATGCGAGGTTGCCGCCATCCCATTCTCAGAAATCGCCGCTGAGCGGCCGGGTTGATCCAAATCGCGCATGAGTTGTCACTTCAAATTCGAGATACTAATTGGGTAGTGCACACCCGCCTGCAATGCAAGGGAACCCTTGACCAGATACGAATGCTCACGGGATCGTTCCTCGCATCTATGCAAATCCGTCTCTGACGGCAGGAGCGAATCGTTGTACGAGACTTCCGATCAATTCGGTTCGACCGATGTTGAGAAGATCGCGACACTGGCCCGTGCCGGCCGCGACGGTGTCCCACACCCGATCGTTGGCAACGCGGAAGCGATCGATCACGCGACGATTGCATTGTTGCGCGGTGGCCACACGATGATCGAGGATATGACCGATAGGGGGGCAAGACGACCCTTGAGAAAGCGCTCGCCGCGACGCTGGGCTGCAGCTTCAAACGCATCCAGTTTACGCCGAACATGGTACCGGCCGATATCGTGGGTCTAAACGTCTTCGACGCCGAGAGGCACGCTTTCGATTGTCGACCCGGACTGGTCTTCAGCGAAATCGTGTAGTCCGACGAGCTCATTCGTGCTTTTCCACCTACCCAGTCTGCGCTATTGGGAGTGATGGGTGAGCGGCAGGTCACCGTGGACGGTGTGACAGCGAGCCCCCCGTCGCCTTTTTCGTCATGACGACTTTGAACCCAATAGAGATGGAAGGGACGTTTCCATTACCGATGGTGGAACTTAATCGCTTTACACTGCGATTATCGCTCGGGTATCCGAACCAAGCAGATGAATTGGCTATACTGAAGCGCTTCCGGTCCGATACTGCATCGGAATCGCTTTCGATCAGCCTTTTTCCCGCAGACATTCTCGACGCCCAATCCGCGGTCGGCTCCATCCGTATCAGCGACTTGGTCATCCGATACTTACTTGCAGTAATCGCTCGAACCCGGGCGCATACGGACATAAGGCTTAGCTCCAGTCCGCGCGCTTCTCTCACGCTTCAGTGTGCGGCGCAGGCCAAGCGGCAATAGCGGGACGTGATTACCTGCTGTCGGACGATGTAAAGGAACTCGCAGCCGCCGCCCCCGCCTACCATATCATGCTCGATGTCCGTGCCACCGCGTATAAACAAGTCCGCCATTGTCCCGTGTCCCCGCATCATTCCGGATACAAGGGGTCTGGCACGGAACGGATTGTTCGCTAGGTTTGTTACGAGAGCAGGCGGCGCAGGAAATTCATCACGCTGATGACCGCATAGTTGCGCAGACGGTTTCGGTCGCCCGGCAGTGCCACATGTTCGGAATACTCCACTCCTCTCAAGATGATCCCAAGATATACCGTGCCGCGGCGCTGCCCTTCGGACGGGTCCGGAAGAACTGCAGCGACACCGACATCGGTACCGTATGTCTCCTTTGCATGGTGTGCGGCCGCAATAGCGCGGTCTTCGCCGACACTTGCCTCCACATATCCCGCCGAAACGATGGCACCCTTGAACACGTTCAAGTTCCGATCGATTTCGCTGAGCCGCGATGACATCACTCCGCCGGTCAGCGATTCCGCAACGGCCAACGTCATGCCCCGACGGCGCAATTGGTCGAGCACGACGGTCTCCATCGTCTCCTCGTCGATACCGAAGACGATGTCACCCAGCAGGTTGCGGAGGAATTTCTCCTCAGCGGCAAGAATCTGCGCCGCGGTCTCCTCATCTTCCGATTTCGCGGTTATGCGCACCTTGATGCCCTCAATACCGCTCGCGAGGAAGGCCAAGGTCGGATTGCCGATTCCATCCAAATGTTCGATACGATCGCCCAGCTTCTCGGCAAGCCCGGACTCGCTGTCACCCCAGGTACGAAGTGTTCTGCTGCGGATCACCGCAGTCTGACCTGAGCGCTGCTGCAGATCCGGCAGAATGAACGCTTCCAACATTTCGCGCATTTCATAGGGAACGCCCGGCACAGCATAGATCACCTTATCGCCAACAGGGCAGTGCAGCCCCGGCGCCGTTCCCGGCATATGGGGTATCGGCTGGGCACCAACCGGGATATCCGCCTGACGACGGTTGTTGTCGGTCATCACGCGGCCCCGTGATTCGAACATCTCGCGGATCTTGTCGACGATGACCTCGTCGCGCGCCAGCTCAACCCCCATGATATGGGCGATCACATCCCGCGTTATATCATCCTGCGTGGGGCCGAGCCCCCCACAGCAGATCACCGCGTCGCTGCGACCCAGCGCCTGGCGGATTGAGAATTCCATGCGGTCGAAATTGTCGCCAACCTTCGTCTGGAAATGGGAATCGATGCCAAACACCGCCAATTGCTCGCCGATCCAGGACGAGTTCGTGTCGACAATTTGCCCAAGCAGCAGTTCCGTCCCGATTGCGACCACTTCACACCGCATGTGCGGATTCCTCCGTTTTTGTCAGCGCCTTATCCCGCAAGCGATATGGGGCTATACAGCTGGTTCGTAAATAGCGGTTTAGAAACCACCGCCGAGATATTCGAGCGAATACTCGTCGATAATTACGGACATGATCATCAAATAGACAAGGATACCCGCACACGCGAAGTCGAAGGACAGGATAATCGACATCCAGCCTATCAGAACGAAAATGACCGCCACCCAAACGGTGGCAAGAACACACACATACTGCCAAGTTTCCATCTTATTAATTCAACGCGCCCCTCGGCCGAAATATCGCAATACCGAAGGATTTCCCGACACGCAAACCAACAGCAACATTCAGCGCGCAAGAACCATGCTTGTCACCGTCGCGCACGAGAATGGGCGAGCCTGGGTCACCGAAGGTCGTGTCGCAATCATGGTTCATCATCCGGCTACCGCGCTCGGTAACAATGCATTTCTCATTCACAGTCAGCACGTGTGGCTGGTTCTACCGCTTCGGCGTCGAAACCCTGAAGCTGGATGACAAATTCAACGAGAAGGCTGGTGTCAACGCTGAGGAAGAAGAGTTCCCTTCCTTCTTCTATGACGAGAAGCTTGAGCCGACCGGCAAACAAGCCCGCCATCATTACGCAGAAGTGAGCGATCTGCGTCAAACTTGGTACGCGGAACAGGCAGCAGCCGGGGATTAATCCTTCGGCGAAACCGCACGAATTGCGGGAATGCTACTCTGCCGCCTGGCTGACCGCATGAGGCACGCCGTTGACTCGGACCTGTTCCTTCAAGTTGTCGACCGTCACGTGGTTGTCGTACCAAGTGAGGGTTGGGGCCGTGCCGAACTTTTCGGCCAGCATCTGAACGCGTTCCTCGGTGAACCAAGCCTCAGCGGCGGCGCGGTTTTCCCATAGATAGACGCCGCCCGTGCCGGTATCGCCGTTAAGATAGTCTTTCCGGATCAGGCCTTTTTCTGCGAGGCCGCGATAAGTCGGCGCGGTTAATATGCCGCCGGCGATGGCTTGTTCTTTCGTCCGCTTGTCGAGCGGAAACTGGACGACGACGATGCAGTTACTCATAGGATCATTCTCCTCTCGCAGTAACGTTTTCCATATTCACTTACGGATCGATATCACACGCCCTCGACGATGACGATATCGCCCCTCGAGCAGGAGCGGCGTAATTTCTTCAGCGACCCTTATTCGTCACTTGTGAACAGACGCCGGGCGGACCCCATATCCAGAAACTATAAAAGAACCAAGCGGCCCGGTTGCCACTTCCCTTCCAGGACTTCGTGGCTACCGCCGCGCACCAGACACGTGCCGCCGAACAAATCGACCAACGGCCTCACCTGCTCCATGAACTCGCCATATGCGGACGGATCGATAGTCATAAATCAAACAGGCGCTCACCCGCAGCCCCTATTTTACGCTCGAAAAATTCGTCGGTTGCAGGATCAAGTTGCTGATGGTCTCGACGATGGGACCATCAGCTTCGGTCTGCGCCCGTTTTTCGATCCACTCCGGGTCGGCTTGGAAGGCGGCCCATTTTTCGTCGCGTTCGGCGAGAGATTCCCATTCGAGCAGGTAGTACAGATCCTGATTGGAATCGCCGACCGCGACCGTCCAGAATCCCGCTTGGCGTATACCGTGGCGTTCCCAGATTTTGAGCGTGATCGTATCGAAGCGGTTCAGCAGCGCCGGCAAGCGTCCGGAGAGACAGTGATAGATGCGGAGTTCGTGAATCATGAAGACCTTCCGGTTCGTTCGTTGTTCCGGATAACCATATAGGCCACGGTTCTTCGCGACCTACGTTTTTTGTAGTCCGGAGCAAAGTCGGGAATACCGTAATAAGGATCCAGAACATGCGCATTGCGCTGATACATGCCCTGCCGGTATCGATTGCCCCCATCGAGGAAGCATTCGAGCGGCTCTGGCCGGAGGCGAGCACGGTCAACCTGACCGACGATTCACTGGCGGGCGATTTGGCGGCAGCAGGCACCCTACAGCCTGAGATGACCGACCGTTTCGTAGCGCTGGCGAGCTATAGCGCCATGTCCGGGGCGGACGCGGTCCTGTTCACCTGTTCCGCCTTCGGGCCCTGCATCGAAGCCTGCCAGGAAAATCTCGCACCGCTTCCCGTGCTGAAGCCGAACGAGGCGTTGATCGAACACTGCGCCGAGGTCGGCGGTGCAGAGGCGCACGTCGGATTGCTTGCGACCTTCAAGCAGACGCTCGACACGATGCCATCGGAATTCCACGCGGCACAACCGGGCTTTCAGCTCGAGACGGCGCTAGCGGACAAGGCGCTTGACGCACTTTTCGCGGGAGACAACGGCAAACATGACAGGATCGCGGCCGAAGTGGCCGCGGCCCGACTTCCCGACTGCGACGTGATCGCACTCGCTCAGTTCAGCCTATCGACCGCCGCCGGCCGCGTCGCCGAAGCGACGGGCAAGCCAACCTTGACAACCCCGGATACCGCGGTCGTGAAACTCAAACGATTGTTATCGTGATATTGATCAGGTCGAGTTGCCGTTCTTGAGGCCGACGACGCCCGCGATAATCATGAATTTACTGGCGAATTTCAGCCTTATTGTAGCCTCCTTGAAATAGAGGATGCCGACCAGCGCAATTAGCGCCGTACCAACATCGGACCAGATCGCATAGGCAGCGCTGATATTGATTTCCTTAATTGTAAAGGTTAGGGCGATGAAAGACGTCGCATAGAAGATGAAAATAAAGATGGAGGGCCGTAACTTAGTAAATACATCCTATAAATTCATTTAAATAGTACCAGATACATCCAATATTATATATAAAGCACTTAATATACAGTATTTTAAAAAAATATACTATTTTATTATCTGTTTAATTTCGAATGTTTCCCGAGATCTTGTCACTTTACCTTCCCAATGCCGGTCGAATTCTTTGATGAACTCTTCAATCAGATCGGAGTTGAGGATCGCATTTGCGGCTGCGAGGTCCGAGAACTCGTAATAGGCAAGGTGCACGCCTGGGTCGACATCGCTCCAGCCACGAAAGGCACTGATGGCATTAAAATTGCCGTGGGCTTCGGGGAGATGCTCATTCTCATACCAACGGTCAAAGGCCTCTCGACTAGCTTCCTCGACTTCGGCACGGACGATTAGAAAGGCGGACATGGCCGGCTCCTTGAGTGAAAAAATTGATGGGGACAATATCCCAATACATCGGAAAACATTCAATCTGCGTTTGACCGATTGTCCTTCACTCGCCAAGTCAGGCAGAAACTACTTATGTTGGTTCCTAGCGGACTAGTCGAAATAACTGCACAGACGAAGCGCCGGGCGCCCCTTCCTGCATTATAGTGCGTAGACATCGAATATCAGGCAGACCATCCTTCGCCTGCCTTTCGGCCA
Organism: Alphaproteobacteria bacterium UBA6544; assembly: GCA_002434595.1. Taxonomy (GTDB): domain Bacteria; phylum Pseudomonadota; class Alphaproteobacteria; order UBA8366; family UBA8366; genus UBA6544. Next base: position 19,403 of record DJKK01000053.1, read on the forward strand.
GAATCGCCCCATTCTCCTGCATTGAAGCAGGCTGCAGGTCGTAATACCGCTTAAGCGGTTCCTGGATTTGATCAATATCAGATGCGCCCAGAAGATAGATTTTCTTTACCGCCTCGTCACCCATGAAATCGAGAAACGACGTTTCCGATATCAGCGGTAATTCGTATTGAAATATTGCCGGCTCCTTCAAGGCCCCTGCCGCAGCCTGTCGCCAGATGGGGCGCTTCCAG
>DJKK01000341.1 GCA_002434595.1 Alphaproteobacteria bacterium UBA6544
CGTATTCCGGCGCCTGCCATACCCAATTGCTTGAGGCGAAGGGGCGATTATTCGGTGCCGGACCGCGACTTCCCGAACTTCGTCTCGTTGATGACTGAGTGCCGAATTGACGTCGAACCAGTTTTTTCGCCACCTTACTCGCTGCTAGTAATCAACGATTCTTTGGACGCATTGGGCGGTCTCTAATTGATATGTCCGGTTAGCACTTCAAGCTGTCATTGCCTCGTTTTGAAGAGCCAGCCGCGTTTGCTGTCGAATTTTATTTAGCTCGTCAATCGAAACGCCCCAAATTTCCGCTGTTTTTTCAATTCGTTCTGGCGCGAAATTTATTCGATCCCACTCGTAAACCCGCAGAATGCTAACGTCTTTTGATGTCCACTCGTCTGACTTCAATTGTGAGAATCGCCAATCCAGTTTAGGGGTATTGGCTCTGTGGTCGAGTTCGAAGGCGTTTAGTTCGCGCGCCATTTCGTACATTTCCGTACCTTCGAGCGGAACGGCGATAAAGAACTTGCAGTAATCGGCGCCGCAGTTCTCCGCAAAGCTTACGGTCTCTCGGATCTCCTCCCAAGTCTCTCCCGGCGATCCAATAATGAAATTCGCCAACACATACATGCCCCGGGCCTTAATTTTCTTAATGAGGCTGGGGACAGCTTCCAGATCCTTGATCGGCTTTTTGATAATTTCCTTTAAGACCCGAGGGCTTCCTGATTCGATTGCGACATTCACGCCTATACATCCAGCAGCCTTCATTAGATCGAGCATTTCATCGTCGATCACGAAAATCGCAAAGCTGCTGACATGCCATTTCAAGTTCAGCTTGCGGTCGACCATTTCGCGCAACAACTCCTTCGCCTGTTTTCTCATGGCGAAGAGGTTGTCGTCATAGAGCACGAACGATTTGATACCGTATTGTGTCTTGAGAAGTTCCAATTCGTCGACAATTTGCGTCGGCGCATGCATCCGAATCTTACGCCCGGAAATCATCGGCACCTGGCAGAAACTGCACTCGTAAGGACAACCACGTGAGACTGTTAGGCAAATCCCTGGTGTCTCGGGATAACGGCCAGGGCCATAGCGGGGCAGCGTGTGCGTGTAATCATCCACATTTACGAGTTTGTAATTCGGTGGCGGAAGTTCAGAAAGATCTGGTACCGTGGCCTTTTCCTGACTTACGACCCGGTCGCCATCCCGATATACAAGTCCTTCCGACGGCAGAGGATCGCCGTCAATGAGGTGTAAGAGAAGCTCGCGTAACACATTGTCGCCTTCGCCTCGGCAGGCGTAATCGATATCCGGATTCTTGATGACGTCGTAAAACTTTGTCGTGACATGTACGCCACCGGCGATTACCACGGCATCAGGGACCATCTCCCTTACTGCCCGGGCGGCCTGATCAAGCGTATCGGCGTACTCCGTGCTTAGGAGCGAGATACCAACGAAGTCAGGGTTATAGTCGCTGATTTCTTTGCAGAATGTCTCAATAGACATCTGATAATTTTGGGCATCAATGACTTTAACGTCGACGATATCCTCGACACACGCACCGAGCTGACACAAGGTTCGGGGTGGAATGTTCCACGTCGTAATCAGATCGAATTTATGCCAACGTTGATTGGGTACTACCAGTGCAAGGCGCCGTTTACTCACTTTTGATTTTCCCTCGTTACTAAATCCTGCTTCCAGTGCGGTGAATTACGTTAGTTCGTTCCGAGTGTAATTTGTGGGACTTCTGAAAATTCGTCTGCTTTCTTTCGGGCAATTTCGCTTGCTTCTTCGCGAAGCTCAACAGCTCGTGCATAAAAATTTGCCGCTTCCGTCATATCGCCTTTGTCGCGCAATTGCTTTGCTGCCCTTTCGAAGTATTCGACAGTACGAGGTGCCAAATTAAGTGCGCGCATCATGGAAGTTTCCGACTGAACCATTTCGCCCATTTTGTGTAATAAATCAGCCAAATCAGCATGCGCCCCGGCGTCGTCAGGGTCGATCGCAATAGCTCTAGTGAATGCGGCTTTCGCGTCTTCTAGCTTGTCGAGACTTTTCGCGATGTGCCCGATTGTGACGAAATAGTTGGCTTGATCGTCCTTTAGCGACACGGCGCGTAGCACCATTCGCTCGGCGGCTTCAATATGGCCGGTTTGTTGCGCGATAATGCCGAGAAAATGCCAGGCGTCGGCGTTTTCCGGATTAGTGCGCACAATTTCTTGGTAGATTGAGGCAGCTTCCTCCAATCGACCTGTCATTTGCAACTGTACGGCTGTTTCGATTGGGTCGCGGGCGTTCTCAGGCGAGGGGGGCAGACAGTGCGGATCTCCAGCGGCGCGGATATCTTGCTCTATCGCGGAAAACTCCTTGGCGATTATTTCGGGATCATCTGGTTCCCATACCAAACGTTGAAGCGCCGTGGCGTTGGGTAGCTGGCCCCCAAATTCAATGCCCTGAGATGCAATAAACAAGGACGATGTCGTATCCGCCGTGCCGCTTACCACCTTGAAATAGAGGTACCGCGCGGTATCGCTCAGCCGGCAAAGTTCTCCGGGGCCGTTGGGGACCAACATGTTGAGCCAGGCGAGTTCATAGAGCGCCATCCGTAGCTGCAGGTTTATCGACGCTAGCGGACAGGTCAGCAGACCGTCAAATTCTTCAGATTGACGTGAAAAACATTTCGCCGTATCTCGCACTACAACAGGACAGTAGGTCGAAGGATCAAGTTCTTTTGCAAAGTTCAGCCATACGGATGTGTTGCTGTTCTGATTTTCATTGTAATCGCTCTCCCGCAGAGTAATCACCACAGGTTTGCGGTCGCCCACGTGATCGGAGAGCCATTGTGTCATATAGCTTATGGATTGTGATCCGGCTCGGAACGAAGGAATGCTCTCGCCTCGTGCCGACGCGGCGACAACCGAAGACAGGAAGAATTCTGCAATGGGATCCGCGACGGAATAGTTTTTAGGAAATACCTCGCCCTGATGTTCGTTTTCGAGCGCCGCCGCGCTCTCTCGATCAATACAGACATCAACCGCGATTTCCTTATCCAAGAGTGCCGTTAGGGGCAGCAGGATGTTTTGCAGTCGCCAACGTTTGTTGTCCGTGTCGTATGCAGTGTCATCCACTCTAAAGCCATCCTGCCTTCCTGGAACAATAACGATTCTCAATTGCGAAGCCGACGAGCGCTGCCTATGCAGTTCCGCAAGGATAACGAATACGGCGAAATCAAAACTGATGGGTGAGACTTCGAGATCGTAGAAGGCGAGGAGTCTCCGGTCAGACATTTTATCAACCTTTCTGAAATTCGAAGACTGTCTCATAATCGATACGAGGAAATGATTCGATCATACTCATTGGTGATACATTGTAGATCATCATGCGCTTCACTTCGAAGAGATGTTCTGCAGCCGACAGGTTGAGCTCCATATAAACGTCAAACATATCCGCATCCACACGAAGTGTGGGGGACATTGTGTGCTGTTTCTCACCGTCGATGTTGAAACGGAAAACTGGACCGGCGGTAGCATAATGTGTCGATCCAGCCATCTGCTTCCCAGGCCAAGATCGTCGGGACGTGCGTGTAGGCTGCCTATCGTCTTTCCGAAGTGAAGCGCGAGTAGAATGTTTTCAAGCCGGCGCTGCAGATCTGAATGGCTATGTTTTGATCCTTCGGCTTTATCGAGGCCCCTTGAGGTTGTGTGTCTGAACCCATCGACGGTATTTGCGATAATTCGTAATTGGATATCTTTAAGATCGCGATGTAACTTTTTGATTTGGGCAATATAGAGAAACGCT
>DJKK01000189.1 GCA_002434595.1 Alphaproteobacteria bacterium UBA6544
GGCAGCGTCGAACTGATAACGGAAACTGTTGGCGCTGATTCCGGCCTCTTCGGCTCTAGCGGCGCGGTACCGCCCTTCAAATTCTGCGCGTGGTACGCCATTTGCCGACTTTCTTCGGAAAGAATTTCGACCCGGACTGGAGACGTTCCGGCTCTCTCAAATCCAAGGAGTTGCGCCGCGCGACGGGAGAGGTCGATAATGCGGCCATGCGCGAAGGGACCCCGATCGTTGATCCGCACGTTGATCGCACGCCCTGTATTCAAATTGGTGACACGAACGAGACTGGGCATCGGCAGCGTTCGATGCGCCGCACTCATACTGTTCATATCAAAAATTTCGCCGTTGGCCGTTTTCTTTTTGTGAAACTTCGGTCCGTACCATGATGCGATTCCCGTCTCGACGTAATCATAGTCGACTTTGGGGTAATACCAGATACCGTTGATTTGATAAGGGTTGCCTACTTTGTATCTGCCGATCGTGGCAGGAGTCCCTGAGCCGCTTCGTTCTTGAATTTCTTTCGTAGCATGCGCGAGAAAGGTTGTCTCGGCGCAGGCGCCAAGCAGCGACGTCACGAACAGGGCTAAAAAAATTCTTCGAATTCGAAACATACCAGACCGCCACACCATATTGTATGGTCGTGCAATCGCATCCTCAGGATATAGTAGATTAGCGGCGCACAATAGCGTCCGCAAGCCGTCCTACAGCAAGTGCGAAGAAATGCGACCGATTCCATTTAAGGATCGTCCTATAGTTCCCGTAGATTAGAAAGCTTGGTCCCTTCCCTTCCGTTGGCTGGACCAGTGAAGCGGGAAAACTGGCGTTAGGCAAATCCCCGCCCCTGGCGCGACGGACACCCAAGGCTTGCCATTCGGCCAGCGGTTTTCTGACTTTCCGATAATTGATCAGCTTGGTGTCAAAACCCTCCGGCAATTCTACCCGCCTGCCCCAGTTCTGCGAACCGTTCCACCCAGACTTGGCTAAGTAGTTTGCAGCCGAACCGAATACATCTTCCGGGGTTTTCCATAAATCCTTCCGTCCGTCACCGTTGAAATCTACGGCGAAACTCAGGAAGCTCGAGGGCATGAATTGGACTTGCCCCATGGCGCCCGCCCAAGACCCCTTCATCCGATTTGCAAGGATATGCCCCTGATCGACAATTGTCAGCGCATTCATCAGTTGCGAGCGGAAAAATGCGCTTCGGCGGCCGTCATGTGCCAGGGTGGCGAGTGCGGGTATTACATCGAACCCGCCCGTGAGCCGCCCAAAATCGGATTCGATACCCCATAATGCAACGATAAAGCGGGGCTGCACGCCAAAGCGCTCGCCAACGCGTTTCAAAAGGTCCAAATGCTTCGTGTATCGCTCCCTGGCTTTACGGATGCGGGTCTGCGTGACAACGCGTTTCATGTAATCGTCGAAGGTGAGCGTGAATTCCGGTTGTTGGCGGTCCAACTCGATAACTCTCGGAATTGGTTTGAGGTCGCGCAAGCCGTCATTCAATGTCGCTTCCGATATCCCCTTCTTCCCGGCTTCCTCGCGAAATTTAGCGAGCCACGTTTCGAAATCTGCGCCAGACGAATCGAACGCCTGTGTCATGATTGCCAAGGCTAGCCCCATCGCAAAGAGGCCGCGTAAAGACGGTCGGAACATATAAATTCCTTTGGGCAAATAAATCTTGTCCATGATGGACGCGGGAATTTAAGTTTGGACCGAAAATTCGACCTCGCCAAGGATGTCCGGGTTATAAGAAGATATTTTGGAAGTGGAAGATCTATACATTGGCCACTAGACGAACCAAACGATCGAAACACATAAGTAGCGAGGATTTCTGAGACGTAAACGTTCATCCAATTGCGTCTTGGCAATACGTGCGTCAGAAGATATTAACGCTTGTAATTAAAGGTAACGAATCAATACCTCGGCAAGGGACCAAAATCTCCCCAAGTTGTTTTGAGATTTGGCATCCTGGCCACAGGAGGCGGAACAGACAAATGTACAAGTATACCATCAAACGCATATTGCTGATGATCCCCACCCTCGCGGGTGCGGCGGTTCTAATTTTTGCCCTGATGCGGCTTATTCCCGGCGATATCTGTGAATTGCGGATGGCCGGTGAGGGCGCGTGGGTCGATCCACAGGCAATCAAGGATTGTCAGAATAACCTGGGCCTGAATGATCCATTCTTCGTCCAATTCTGGGATTTTGTTTGGGGCTACGTCGTCTTTGACCTCGGTCCGTCGATGTGGACGGGTAAGCCGATTACCGAGGAAATCGCGTTGCGGTTCCAATTGTCGATGGAAATCGCCATTATCGCAACGATCGTGGGTGTGGTTATCGCCATTCCCCTCGGCACAATTTCGGCCATCAAACAGAACACCTGGATCGACTATGTCGTGCGTTCCTTCAGCATTGCCGGTATCGCGATGCCGTCGTTCTGGCTCGGCATCATCATCATTCTCGGCCTGCTGATCTCGACACAGCATTTCTTTGGCGAGCCCTGGATGCCGCCGATTGAATACACACCGATCTGGGTCGACCCCGCACAGAACCTGTTGCAGTTGATCTGGCCGGCGATTGCCACGGGTTACCGGTATTCGGCGGTTGCGACACGTATGACACGGTCGGCACTCCTTGAAGTGCTGCGGGAAGACTACATTCGGACCGCACGAGCCAAAGGATTGATTGAGAAGCTGATCATCAACCGTCATGCGCTCAAAAATTCGATGCTCCCGGTTGTGACGATCGTTGGTATTGAGTTCGCCTTCCTGATGGGTGGTCTCGTCGTGACCGAGCAGGTGTTTAACCTGAACGGGCTGGGCAAGCTATTCGTGGAATCCGTTTTGAACCACGACTTCTCGCTCACCCAGGCATTGGTTATGTTAGTCGCGTTGATATTCGTGGTGACGAATTTCATTGTCGATCTCATTTACGCGATGCTCGACCCACGCATCCGGTATAGCTAGGGAGACAGACAAATGAGTGCTGCAACCGACGCTTCTAACCTTCAAGACGCTGATCTCGATACCGTACTAGACCGTCGTTCGGCTTGGGAAAAAACGAAGAATCTCGCTAAGAAGCAACCACTCGGTGCCTTCGGTTTTGCGGTGGTACTGCTGATGGTGTTTATGGCGCTTTTTGCCGACGTCATCACGTCGTACGATCCTGAAGATATCAGCTTCGGCGACATGCTCGTGTCGCCAAATTTTGATTTCCTTTTAGGAACAGACCAATTGGGCCGTGATATCTTCACGCGTATCGTCTACGGCGCACGGACCGCGCTTCTCGTGGGTATTACTGCATCCGTTGTCGGGGCCTTTATCGGCCTGATCCTGGGTGTGGCGAGTGCCTATTTCGGCGGCACTTTCGATTTGCTTTTCCAGCGTTTTATGGACGTCTTCATGGCTTTCCCGCTAATCATCCTCGCCCTGGCGATCGTTTCGATCTTCGGTGGCGGTGTCGATAAAGTGATCTTGGCCATTACTATACCGTTTATTCCACGCTGTGCGCGGGTCGTTCGTTCTAACGCCTTGGCTATTCGTGAAATTCCTTATGTGGATGCGGCCCGTGCGATGGGCTTCTCCCATACACGAATTATCATCAGGCACATGGTGCCAAACGTGATGGCACCGTTCCTAATCATGATCACAGCCTTTGTCGGTCAAGCCATCCTGACGGAAGCATCCCTTTCCTATCTTGGAATGGGTGTACAGGAACCAACTCCGGCGTGGGGTCTGATGTTGCAGGGTGGTGCGGAAGAGTACGCGGAGAGCGCGCCATGGGTGCCAATCTTCCCGGGCGTCGCCATTACCCTTGCGGTGTTCGGCTTTAACCTGTTCGGCGACGCTGTGCGGGATACGCTGGATCCACGGCTTCGTTCGCAGCAATAAGGAAGCCCTCATAGATAATTATTTTACCGCCGCGGCTAGGGGTCGCGGCGGTAATTGTGTGACCTGAAGGTCACCGGTAGATATCTCGGTATTTGCCGAACCTAAAATCAAGCAAGCACACTCGGAGTACCGATGGCAGTATCTGAAGAACAACTAGAGCGGCCTGATCTCGACGAAATTATTGGCCGCCAAAGCATCGCGACGAAAGCGACGATTTTGATGCGGAAGCAGCCGATCGGCGCTGCTGGGTTCTTTATCATTGCAGGTTTGGCTTTTCTGGCCATCTTTGCCGAGTTTATATCGCCTTACGATCCCGAGCTCATCAAATGGGAAGATATGCTGACGGGTCCCAGTGCCGAATACTGGTTCGGAACAGACCAATTCGGGCGCGATATCCTGACCCGATTGATTTATGGTTCCCGCACTGCACTCGCGATCGGCTTTATCGCTGCATTTTCGGGAGCGACCACCGGCCTCATCCTCGGTGTCGCCAGTGCCTATTTCGGCGGTAAGATTGACCTGATCCTGCAGCGTTTCATGGATGTCTTCATCGCATTCCCGGTCATCATTATGGCACTCGCGATCGTCGCCGTATTCGGCACCGATCTCGGCTATGTAATCTTGGCGATTGCGTTGCCGTTTATTCCGGATGCATCTCGCATTGTCCGCTCGAACGCTCTCGCACTCCGAGAGATTCCTTACGTAGACGCGGCACGTGCGCTCGGCTTCAGCGACTCACGTATCATTCTGCGGCATATGCTGCCGAACGTGATGGCGCCCTATCTGATTATTTTAACGGCCAATATCGGCCAGGCCATCCTTCTCGAAGCTTCCCTCTCCTACTTGGGATTGGGCGTTCAGGAGCCGACCCCTGCTTGGGGCCTTATGCTTCAGGGAGGTGCCGAAGAACTGGCAGAGAGCGCGCCTTGGGTACCCATATTCCCGGGCTTGGCCATTACGCTGGCTGTCTTCGGCTTCAATCTCTTCGGTGATGGGCTGCGGGACATGCTGGATCCGCGTCTCCGCCGGAGGAGCTAACCCCCCTCCATGGGGCGGCCAGTTCCCTCCTCCATCCCGCAGTTCTAAATCATCCCGGTCGTTAAGCTTCGTCAACACTTTGAGTGTTTTGCTGCGACCTTCTACTCTGGTCTCTGGTGGTGAGTGCCTTGCGTGAGATTGCTGACGATATTGAGAATGGGGAGTGAGAGAAATTAATATTAATGATTTCTAGTTAGTTCAATAGCATGATATTGAGATATAGGTTCACCTAAATCAATAAACTGCGAAGACACCTCAAAATATTTTTCTAATGTAAATATCAATTTATTTAAGTCTGTATTTTTAAACACACTATGATCCATTTGACTTGCTGGTCCAAATTTACCTGTTATTAAAATAGTACCATTATGTTTAAGTATGCGTTTAAACTCTGATATATATTCTTCGAGAGGATTGAGAAAATAAATTACATTTATTAGTAAAATCTTATCCACAGTATTATCTTTTATACAATCCTTAAGATTCTTTGCATCTCTTTCTAAAATCTCTATCCTTTGATCATTAAAATTTAACCTCAACTCAGATAAAAAAGACTTACTTATTTCAAGGGCATAAACCTTTTGAGGATCTGACTTAATAAGTTCGCAGAGAGATTGTCCATTTCCAGACCCCACTTCGAGGATTATATCTCCTTTTTTTACGTTAAATCTATCAACACTATCTGTGATCATTTTATAATTACCAAACCGCATCAATCGTTTGGTTATATTTCCAATTATAAAATGCTTTGGTTGGCACATATTCACTGCCATTATTTTAGTGTATTGGAATTTCCTGAACAAATAGATCGCTAATTTATCGAGTATTGTTTTTTTCATAATTTTTAATCTCTAAGTTTCAGAGAGATGAAATTCGCAGATATTGATTTAGTTGAAGTTGGTTGGATCGTATCACATAAATCTCCCCATAAAACTGAAAAAAACCGCTTCATCCCGAACCGCTTTGTCGATATGGATCAACTTTTACTTGATTATAAATTGGTGACGTCTGGTACTTATCGTTAATTGCATTTTCGCTGAAAGGTGCCTTTGAACGACAAAAGACTTCTCTTTTTATGTCATACCAAAATGAAGGTGGATCAAATGTCCCTCCCCCAATACCCACTGTTCCGTTAAATGCTTCGGCATACCAATAAACAGTTGTCCCGCAGATAACGCAAAATTCGGTACATACCTTATTACCGGACTCTGTCTCATATTCAAATTTTTGAAGTTTTCCACTCAATTTTTCCACGGCATTGCGTTCAAAATATACCGAAACGCCGAATGCGGAACCTGTCCGTAATTGACAGTAACGGCAATGACATACAGCAGTATGGGTTGGATACGCTGATGTTTTATATCTAACCTCTCCACAAGCACATCCACCCTCGTGTTTTTCAACGTCTGACATTTTCTCGTGCCTCAGCGTTAGACTGAAAAATGCGGATTAATTCGCATTCTATCTCCATCTTTGTACATCGCACCAATTAGTGTTTGGGCATCGGCATTCCCCTTTTCGGCAAGAGGTGTCCATACCCGCAGGGCAGTTGCGTAGTCTCCATTTTCGGCAGCAGTTAGACCCTTTTGTAAATCAGCACTCGCACTCATCCCC
>DJKK01000249.1 GCA_002434595.1 Alphaproteobacteria bacterium UBA6544
TTGATGGAGATGATCCTTCTCGAGGCCAAACGGATTCCGAATGCGGATGGCGGTACTTTGTACCTCTACAACGAAGAAGGAGGGACGTTGTCGTTCGAGATCATGCGTAACGACACGCTCAACATTGCCATGGGCGGGACGACGGGACAGGACATTCCGTTCCCGCCACTGAATACCTTTGATCCCGAAACGCAGGAGGCGAATTACAACAACGCCGCGACTGCCGTCGCTCTCACCAAGGAAAAAAGCAATATCCACGACGCTTATACGGTCGAGAAGTATGATTTCAGCGGCACCAAGGCTTTTGACGAGAAGACTGGCTACCGGTCCACGAGTTTCCTGACGATACCGCTATTGAACCGTGCCGATGATGTGATCGGCGTCGTTCAGTTGATCAACGCGCGCGATGAGAACGGCAATGTCGTTCCGTTCGACCAGAACGTCGAATCGATTATTGGGGCGCTGGCGGGACAAGCGGCCGTTGCGCTTGAGAATCAGTTGCTCGTGCAGCAGCTTCGCACTTTGATGGACAGCTTCATTGAGTTGATCGCCGGCGCGATCGACGAGAAATCCGCCTATACCGGCGGTCACTGCCAACGTGTTCCAGAGCTGACGAAGATGATTGCCCGCGCGGCCTGTGAAAGCAGTGATCCACGGTTTGCCGATTTCGATCTCACGGAAGATCAGTGGTACGAACTGCACCTCGCGGGATGGCTGCACGATTGTGGCAAGGTCACGACGCCTGAGTACGTGGTCGACAAGGCCGTTAAACTGGAGACGATCAGCAACCGGATCCATGAGGTGAGAAACCGTTTCGAGATCATGATCCGAGAAGCAGAAATCGAATATCTCAAGAAGGCGATGGATGCGGACGCCGTCGAACGTGAGCGTTTGAAGGCGGAGTACGAAGCACAAGCGGCTCAACTAACGGGCGATTTTGAGTTCATTGCGGAGACCAATGTCGGCGGCGAGTTCCTTGACGACGAGGCGATCGAGCGCATTAAGAAAATCGGTGAGATGACGTGGACCCGGACTCTCGACCGGAGCCTCGGGCTGTCATGGGAAGAAGGCAAGCGTCTCGAGCGCGCCGCTCCGGCTGCTGCGCCCTGCGAGGAGAAACTGCTGGAAGACCGGCTAGATCATGTCACGACGCAATACAATTTCGGCGAAATCTATAACCTTTCGATCCGCCGCGGTACGCTGACGGAGGAGGAACGGCAGAAGATCAACGACCATATCTCGGTTACCATCGACATGTTGGAATCGCTGCCATTCCCCAAGAGCCTGAAGAAGGTTCCGGAATATGCGGGGGGGCATCACGAAAAAATGGATGGTACCGGATACCCGCGCGGCCTGACCAAGGCGGAGATGTCGCTTCCAGCACGGATGATGGCTATCGCAGACATATTTGAGGCGTTAACCGCGTCGGACCGACCCTACAAGAAGGCGAAAAAGCTCAGTGATTCCTTGAAAATTATGATGTTAATGAATGAGGATCAGCATATCGATCCGGACCTGTTCGAGTTGTTCTTGACGGCGGGTGTCTGGAAGGAATATGCGGATTTGTTCCTCGATCCCGAGCAGGTGAACGATGTCGATATTTCGCAATATATGCCCGCGGGCAACGCCGACTGATCAATCGCGGCGTTTAATGACTTTGAAGGCCTCGAGCGCACGCTGGCGCGCGATTTTATGCTCGACGATTGCACCGGGATAGTTGCCAGAAAACAGATCTCCCGTCTCGGAATCCGGGAGATGAATTTCTTTATTATTAAGGCCGGTGCGTTCCGGTAACCATTTCCGTACGTAATCACCGGCTGCGTCGAACCGCTGACCCTGAAGGACCGGGTTGAATATGCGAAAATAGGGTGCGGCGTCCATGCCTGATCCGGCGACCCACTGCCAATTGGCGGCATTATTGGCCAAGTCCGCGTCGACCAGCGTATCCCAGAACCAATGCTCACCGTCACGCCAGTCAATGAGCAGATGTTTGGTGAGAAATGACGCCACAATCATGCGGACGCGGTTGTGCATCCATCCGGTGGTCCAAAGCTCGCGCATTCCGGCATCAACCACTGGATAACCTGTCCGGCCTTTTTGCCATGCGGTAAGCGCCTCTGGGTCGCGGCGCCATGCGATGGCGTCGAAACGCGTATCGATATTGCGGTGCGCCATTTCGGGATGTCGTGCCAGTATATCATGATTGAATTCCCGCCAGCAGAGCTGCCTGAGATAGCCAGCTGTATCCGTTGCATCGACACCTACATTGGAGATGCTCAACGCCATCTGGAAAGTGTGCCAGATCCTGGTGGGTGAGATTTCGCCAAAATGCAGGTGTGGCGACAACCGTGAAGTGCCAATGATCGACGGTACATCGCGCGTTTTTTCGTAGGATTCGGCCACGTTTTCAATGAATCGATCGAGCTCAGCTTCCGCCCCAATTTCTCCGGGGTCCCAGGTTTGTTGTAGTCCTCCGCTCCAATCGGGATTTCTCGGCAGCAAGCGAAACGAGTCCAGATCATCGGAATAGGTGTCCGGGAGTGGTGCGAGTCGCTGGGCGGCCGGTTCGGGGACGGGTTTTGTAGGTCGTGCTGTTTTCCACATATTCCAATACGGCGTGAAGACGCGGTAGGGGCGGTCCTCCCTATTCGTGATTGTCCCCGGCGGGTGAATGAGGCTCCCCTCACTGCAATGCAGCCTTCTTCTGTCGCCGATTAGGGCTCTCGCGACATTCTCCTCTAGCCGGCGCTCCAACGGTTCATGGACATGACTGCAATAGACCGTCTCGACGGCCAATTTTGAGGCAATCTCGGTAATGATTGTTGTCGCATCCCCTCGGCGTAGAATGAGCGGT
>DJKK01000320.1:0-33954 GCA_002434595.1 Alphaproteobacteria bacterium UBA6544
CCCCCCGCCCGCCCCCGGCCCGCGTCCCTGAACACGTCAATTGGCTTTTCAGCAGTTAGCTGGTACCGCCCTGAATTACGCTGACGCCACGACGATTTTGTTGCCACGCGGACTCATTTGAGCCGAGCACAGCCGGGCGCTCCTTACCGTAGCTGATGGTATCGATCCGGTTGGCGGAAATTCCTCGGCTCACCAAATATTCCTTAACCGCATTTGCTCGGCGTTCGCCAAGCGCAAGATTGTATTCGCGCGTCCCGCGTTCGTCGCAATGTCCTTCAATGACGATCGTGACGTTCTGATATCTTTTTAACCACGCCGCCTGATCGTTCAATGTCGACGCATCGCTAGAGCGAATTTCAGACTTATCAAAGTCGAAATAGATGCGATCGCCAACTGTTACAAATTCCTCCGCAGACCCCGGCGCCGGTGCGGAGACAGTCGACCCCGAGCTAACTGCCGCCGAAGAGGATTTCTGACCGCCGCCGGCAGTTTTGCCATCATCGGTCGACTCGGTCGCACAGGCCGCAACGAGCAGTAATGCGGCGGCGATGCTCAAAATCTTCATTTGCATTAGATCACCTTTTCCCGTCAATTTCTCGGAGTTTGTGGACGCACCCCTAGCGACTCGCCGATAATATGCATGCTGCATTATCAAACACAACCACTCATCACTAAAATTCACAATGTTGCAAAGCCGTTACGCAAAATTTTCGTGAGGCTTACTGCAACAGGGATGACCAAGCTGGATCGGAGGCATCGCCAGAGGTTACGACTTCGCGGAGGTTATATCCCGTCAGGTCGACGGAGAATAGCCGGGTCCTGCCACCGCGACCTTTCGCGTCACTTCGCTCCTGTCGGAAAAACATGAGGACTCGGCCGTTCGGCGACCATGTTGGTGCCTCGTCAAGGAAGCTCTTTGTCAGCAGGCGTTCACCGCTCCCGTCGGGTCTGATAACACCGATGTAGAACTCTCCCCGCATTTGTTTGGTAAAGGCAATCAGATCTCCACGCGGCGACCATACTGGCGTGGCATATCGACCGCGCCCGAAGCTAATTCGCCTGACATTGCTCCCGTCGGTGCCCATCACGTAGAGTTGGGGTGAACCGCCGCGGTCCGAATTGAACACCACGAAACGAGAGTCGGGCGATGCGCTGGGCGAAGTATCGATTGCGGGATGGGTCGTAAGTCTCTTAGATTTGCGCGTCCGTAAATCCATCGACCAGATATCCGAATTGCCGCGCTCCGCAAAGGCCATAACCACGGACTGGCCATCCGGCGTAAACCGCGGCGCAAACGTCATTCCCTTGAAATTACCGAGCAGTTCCTCGCGGCCGGACTCGATGTTGAAAAGATACACGCGTGGCGTGTTGTTGAAATAAGAAAGATATGTGATCTCCTGCGCCGTCGGAGAGAACCGTGGCGTCAGCACTAGAGCGTCGCCGTTCGTCAGGTATCGAATATTCGCGCCGTCCTGATCCATAATGGCAAGGCGTTTGACGCGCCGACGCAACGGGCCACTCTCCGCGACATATACGATCCGCGTATCGAAATAACCACTCTCTCCAGTGATCCTTCGGTAAATTGCATCGGAAATTATGTGTGCAACGCGACGCCAGTTACCCGGCTCTGTAAAATAGGCAAGGCCCGTCATCTGCGCCTCTGCAAAGACATCCCAAAGTCGGAATTCTACACGCAAGCTTCCGTCCGTCTGCAATTTGACGCTCCCGTTCACGAGAGCTTGCGCATTGATCACGCGCCAATCGGAGTACCGCGGTTGCACACGCAGGTCCGCCGGTTTCTGCAGGAACGCTCCCTTGTCGATCGGCTTGAATAGGCCCGAGCGTTCGAGATTGCCGGAAATGACTGTCGCAATATCGATACCGGTTTCTCTGCTTTGGCGATTCGAACCAAAGAATTCAGTTATCGCAATCGGTAAGGGTTCGAGATGGCCCCGCAAGATATCGATGCGAACTTCCGCGCTGCTTTTCTCGATCGGTAGCAATAGCGCAAGTGCCAAGACCGACACCATGCCAATCAATGCATGCCTGAGCCGACTTACTCTCATCGTCCCACCATTTCGCTTGGATTGAATCGCAAGACCATGTCCTTCCATACGTCGTATTTCTGCAGCGGCAGCGTAAATTTATTGCATCGTGGGTTGCGTACCGCGCGAAGGGCGCTTTCCGCAACCGCTTTATATGACGGATTTGTCTCCATTCGAAAACTGTCGACGATTCGAGATTCACGCAGTGTCCCATCCGGGTTTAATTTAATACGTATCTGAACCGCCATCTCTTCAACGTTCTTGGCACCTATGGCTGCCGGCACCAGCCAGCACCGTTCGATCTGTCGACGGATTGCATCGATCTCGCTGATTGACAGGTCCTCTCCGAGCGGCGCTCGTTGTGCCCGTCCTGGTTGGCTTCGCGACTGGCGCTTCATCAGCGCCGCCATTTTCTCATCGAAGCTCTTCTTTTTCTCCTTTGATTTTTCCGGTTTTGCTGGCGGCGTTTCTTTCAGCTTCTGAACTGTCTTCAACATCATCGACGCAAAATCGGGTTTGGGCCGGGGCTTCGGTCGAGGCGCGACGCGCTTCGACGGCGGCTTTGGCTGCTTTTTCGCTTTTGGCTCCAGCTTTGGTTCGAGTTTTTTTTCCACCGGCTTGGGCAGTGACTCCGGCGCGGGTTCGGATGGCAACGAGGCAACCTGCTTCGGCGGTTCAGGAGGTTTCAGCGGTGGGGGTGGCGGTGCCTTAACCTTTTCGGGCGGTGGCGCCTGCTTCGAAATCGGTTCCGGATCTGGTGTCTCCGTCACGGCAATGAGCTCGACGTCGATCACCTGATGATCAATGACGATACTCTTACTCGTACTCGGAAGTCCATAAATCGCGAACACGAACACCGCGATATGAAACCCGAAGGAGAGCACCAATGAGACGCGCATCCAGCCCCTCCATTACCTCTGAGATTTGGCGCCGGGCGGCTTCGGCAATTCGGCCATCAACGACACCCGCTTGAAGCCTGCGGCACTGATAGCGCCCATAACCTCCATAACGCGTCCATAGTGAATAGCCTTGTCACCACGCACAAAAATCTTGATGCCCGGGTTGGCACCAGTGACCGCCACGAGCCGCGGCACCAAATTCTCAAGTGGCGTTTCATATTCCTGCAGAAATATCGACCCGCTAGCGTTCACGGTCACCACGAGTGGTTCGTCAGTATCGGACAGCGACGCCGCCCGCGTCTTCGGGAGATCGACGGGAACGCCAACTGTCAGCAAAGGCGCCGTAATCATGAAGACGATCAACAGAACCAGCATCACATCGACAAACGGTGTCACATTGATCTCGGACATGGCCCGATACCGACCCCTCTGTGCCCGACCCGTGGAACGCCCGTTGCCATTGGTCTGAAAGGCCATCGCTCAGCTGGTCTCCTCGATTTGGCGCGAGAGGATCGCGATGAACTCACCGGCAAACGTTTCCATTCGGCCCGCATAACGTCCAAGGTCGTTCGATAGTTTGTTGTAGGCGATGACCGCAGGGATCGCCGCAATCAGGCCGAGCGCGGTCGCGAAAAGGGCCTCCGCGATGCCCGGCGCCACCACAGCAAGGTTGGTCTGCTTTGTCACCGCGATCGACTGGAAACTATTCATGATACCCCAGACGGTACCGAAAAGGCCGACGAACGGCGCCGTCGACCCCACCGACGCGAGGAACATCATGTAGCGTTCAAGCCTTTCGATTTCACGGGCCACCGTTACCTGCATTATCCGGTCCAGGCGGTCCTTCAGGCCCGATTTTCCTGACTCGCTGTATACCAGTCCTTTGGCAGACGACCGTCGCCATTCTCGCATGCCCGCGGCAAATACCGCGGTCATCGGATCACTTGGTTGCTGGCCGACCTGCTCGAAGAGCTCCTCCAACGAGCCGCCAGACCAGAACTCATCCTCAAACTTGTTGGCGCGGCGCTGCAGCCGCTTGAGACGGAATGTCTTGTCCAAAATGATCGCCCAGCACCAGACCGAGGCCAGCAAGAGAATCAGCATCACGGCCTTTACCACCCAATCGGCGCTGAGGAATAGACTCCATAGCGTCAACTGCGATTGCCCTAAGGCCTGTCCAACCGCGCCTTCTACAACTGCCTGTTCCATTAAGTGTCGATTCCGTTCCGCTGTTTAGTCTTTTTCGATCTACGAATTTAAACTGGAGGAGAGCGCGCTTCGCAATGCCGCCGGCATACGCCGTGGCCGACCGTCATCGCCAATACACGCCAGACGCACGGTAAGGCGCACCAGTTCGTCCATTTTCCGTTTCACCACCTGCTCCGCCCGAAGGCTTGCGCCGCGGACTTCCAGGAACCTTGTATGCACCTCCAGGGGATCGTCCAGAAAG
This sequence comes from Alphaproteobacteria bacterium UBA6544, assembly GCA_002434595.1. Classification (GTDB taxonomy): domain Bacteria; phylum Pseudomonadota; class Alphaproteobacteria; order UBA8366; family UBA8366; genus UBA6544. The sequence continues at coordinate 4,395 of DJKK01000320.1, forward strand.
GCCGGCGACATGTAATCGACGGAACACTGGCGCACGGTAAAGGCGATGCCGTCTTCCGCCAAAAGGGATTGATCATCGGCAACCACCATACGCAGATACTCGGTCCTTGCCCGTTCCGCGAACCGGAGGTAATTCGCGTAGTACACTATACCGCCGGCATCGGTATCTTCGTAATACACACGAAGCGCAAATATGTGCGCGTCGGATCGGGAGCTATTCATCCGCTCCCTCCGATACGACACCAAGTAAATCCAGCTGTTCCATCGCCGTCCTCGGCGCTTCGATGCCGAGATAACTCCAGCCTTGACGGGCGAGCATGCGCCCGCGTGGCGTTCGCTGAATCAGGCCTTCCTGCATCAGGTAGGGTTCAATGACGTCCTCTATGACATCGCGCTGCTCTGCAAGGGCGGCAGACAGGGTTTCGACCCCGACCGGACCGCCTCCATAGTTCTCCGCGACGCAGGTCAAGTACCTGCGATCCATTGCATCGAGCCCGAGTGTGTCGACACCCAAGCGCTGGAGCGCCGCATCCGCGGCCGCGGCATTTATACTCTGGACGCCGTCGACAGCCGCAAAATCGCGCACGCGTCGCAATAACCGACCGGCAACGCGCGGTGTGCCCCGACTACGCCGCGCGATCTCCTCGGCACCTTCACCGTCGAGCGGTGTGTCCAACAATCGCGCGCCGCGTGAGACAATCTCGCAAAGCTCGTCGAGTTCGTAAAAATTCATCCGCAGATGAATTCCGAAGCGTTCGCGCAGCGGAGTTGTAATGAGGCCGGACCGCGTCGTCGCGCCCACGAGTGTAAACGGCGGCAATGGAATGCGTACGGACCGCGCCGCCGGGCCTTCGCCGATAATCAGATCAAGTTCGAAATCCTCCATCGCGGGATAAAGGATTTCCTCAACCGCGGGATTAAGGCGATGAATTTCATCGATGAACAGTACATCGCGAGGCTGCAAATTCGTCAGGATTGCCGCGAGGTCCCCCGCCTTGGCAATTACAGGACCCGACGTTGCCCGGAAGCTCACGCCAAGTTCACGCGAGACGATTTGGGCTAGGGTCGTCTTTCCCAGTCCAGGCGGACCATGCAACAGCGTGTGATCCAGTGCTTCTCCGCGATCACTCGCGGCTCGGATGAAAACGGATAGATTCTCACGGACCGTCCGCTGGCCGATAAAATCATCAAGCGTCTGAGGCCGCAAAGTGAAGTCAGCCCCGTCACCGGAATCGAACTCCGGATCTATAATGCGATCGGCGGGCTCGCTCACTGGCTGAGCTCCTGCAGTCCGGCACGAATCAGGGCATCAACAGCCGCTCCGTCCCCAAGCTTCTGGCCGGCGCGGGCCACAGCGCCGAATGCGTCCGTCCTCGGAAAGCCGAGATTAACAAGCGCCGACACCGCATCTTCGGTATCACCCCCTGCACGCGATGAAACAGCGGTGGTCGGCTCAAACGAAGAAGGTCCGATTGAGCCAACTTTGTCTTTCAATTCTAAAACGATCCGGCCTGCCAATTTCGGCCCGACACCATTAGCCCTGGAAACTGCGGCTTTGTCCTGCGCGGCGACGGCCTGCACCAGTTCCTCAGAGCCCAACACAGATAGGATAGCCAACGCCACCTTGGCACCGACGCCCTGAACCGTTGTCAGAAGCCGAAACCAGTCACGTTCCCCCGCATGAGAAAACCCATAGAGATGGATGTGATCCTCACGTACGTGGGTCTCGACCTCAAAACGAACGGCCTCGCCGGGCTGCGGCAAATTGGAAAGCGTGCGCCCGGAACAAAAAATCAAATATCCTACCCCGCCGACGTCCACGACCGCCGATTCCTCGGCGACGGATTCGAGCACGCCTTTCAAAGATGCGATCACGGCCGCGCCTCCGCTACCGCCGCCGACCAAATACGGCCGGTGCCGGCAAAATGACTGTGGCATATTGCGACGGCAAGAGCGTCCGCTGAATCTGCGCTTTCGAAATCGCAGCCCGGCAGAAGTCTGCGTACCATCATCTGAACCTGCGGCTTCCCCGCATGGCCGACGCCAACAACGGATTTCTTGATGCGATTGGCGGAATATTCAGCAACCGGAAGGCCGGCGAGTGCCGGTGCCAACAGAACAACACCGCGCGCTTCTCCTAGTTTGAGGGTCGTCGTCGGGTTCTTGTTGACGAATGTCTCCTCGACCGCTGCTTCGTTCGGCTCATAAAACGTCAATACATCCGCGAGCCCCTCATGGAGAGAGCGCAGCCGCCAGGCCAAGGGGTCGTCCCGTTTTGAATGCACTGTGCCGTCGGCCACATAGGTAAGTTTGTTACCCATAATGTCGATCACGCCCCAACCCGTATTCTGCAGCCCTGGATCGAGGCCGATCACGCGTATGGTCCGTTTATCTCTCAAGCCGCCGTCAACCGTTCCATAACATCCTCGGCGATATCGTAGTTCGCAGAGACCGACTGCACGTCGTCATTGTCATCAAGCACGTCGAGCAGCTTCAATAGTTTTGAAGCAGGACCTTCTTCGAGTGAGACGGTCGTCTGAGGACGCCACACGAGTTGCGCCGATTGCGGTTCGCCCAGACTTCCCTCGAGCACCTCGGCGACGGAATGCAAGTCTTCAGGTTGGCACCGGATCTCATGCGTCTCATCGGTCGTCTCAATATCATCGGCGCCAGCCTCAAGAGCGGCTTCGAATATGGTATCGGAGTCGCCAGACCCAGACGCGTAGCGAATTTCGCCAATCCTATCGAAGAGGAAGCTGACAGCACCAGTCTCTGCGAGATTTCCGTTATATTTGGAAAACGCCGAGCGCACCTCGGAGGCCGTCCTATTTCGGTTATCCGTCAGCGCTTCGACGATCAGCGCGACGCCACCCGGCCCGTACCCCTCGTATCGAATTTCCTCGAAATTGGCGCCATCGCTATCACCGGACCCGCGTGCAATGGCACGGTCGATATTGTCTTTAGGCATATTGTTGCTGCGAGCCGTGGCGATTGCGGAACGTAATCGCGGATTACCAGACGGGTCTGAGCCACCTTCCTTCGCCGCCACCATCAGCTCACGGCCCAGTTTCGCAAATAATTTGGCGCGTTTCTTATCCTGCGCGCCCTTGCGGTACATAATGTTCTTAAATTGCGAATGACCTGCCATGGCGATTATTAATCGTCTCTTTCAATCTATCGGATGTGTGTAAAAACCTAATTTATACCAGATATTGTTGCGGAAAGCCTAGCATTTCCGCCCTTATAGACACCCAATATGGCGAATTTTGGGCATTGATCCTCCTCGCAACTGGTTCAATTGCGTTTTAAAGGTCCGGTATCTGCTCTTGGAGCCGCCCACCAAGCCTGACGGGTGAAATCCGGGCGGCCAATCCGGTCGAGCCATCTGTCTCGAGAAAAGTTGCGCAGAGCGTACCTTCCCCCTCTGCCGGCGCCAGCCGCCGACTGGGAAATCGGCGGCGAAATCGTTGCAGGCTGCCCGACTTTTCCATGCCAATTACGGAATTGTAATCGCCGCACATGCCGGCATCCGTCTGATACCCCGTCCCATTATCGAGAATATGCGCATCGGCCGTCGGAACGTGCGTATGGGTCCCGACAACCAGGCTAGCTCGCCCATCGGCGAGGTGACCCATGGCCATTTTCTCGCTCGTCGCCTCGCCATGCACATCAACAATGACGGCACCGTATCCGCCCGGTTTCGGCGCCGTCAGCGGCAATTCCGCATCGACCGCACGGAATGGGTCATCAAGCAGTTCCATAAACAAACGGCACATGACATTGATGACTTTTACTTTCGCGCCCCTGGACGTCACGAAATCCGCGACGCCGCGGCCAGGCGTCTCTCCCGGAAAATTGATTGGCCTTAGCATACGACGGTCGCTGTCCATGAACGGCGCGATTTCCGGCTTATCCCATGAGTGGTTTCCGCCTGTGATGCAGTCCGCGCCCGCTTGGAACAAGGTTTCGCAAATCTTTTCCGTAATACCGAAACCGTGTGCGGCGTTCTCACCGTTAACGATGACAAAGTCGAGCTTCAAATCCTCGCGGAGGCGCGGCAGATGCTCGGCGATCACGTCGCGCCCGCTGCGTCCCACCACATCACCGCAAAACAATATGCGCATTCCGTTAAACTCCGATCTCGATCGCTTCGCGTTCGGTGATTATCCAGTTAAGCGGCTGATCGTACTCAGCCACTGGCACTCTATCGACTTCCTGCGCCGCAAAAGCGATGCCAATTGCAACCGGCGCACCATCTTGCCGCAGCGATGCGAGCGTTTGATCGTAGAATCCACCCCCATATCCAAGCCGGAAGCCCCGTCTGTCGAAAGCCAACATGGGGACCAACAATACGTCTGGTTTGACCTCGAAAGCTTCGGGCAGAGGTTCCCGGACACCGAAAACCCCTTCCGACATAAAATCGCCTTCACGCCATACCCGGAAGATAAGCGGCGCGCCATGTTCCGCCACGACGGGCAAGGCGATCTCATGACCTTGAGAACGCAGCATGGCGAGGAGGGGTCGCGGATCAAGCTCCGTCCCGATGGGATGATAACCTGAGACGACGGCGTCGCGCGACGGCATCGGAATTTCGCGGAAGATGTCCGTGACTTGCCCAGCCGCGTCCGGTGACACGCGTTCTCTCTTGGCCGCGGAGCGACGGCGCAAATCCTTCTTTTGCTCGATCAGATTCGTCATCGCAAATAAAAAGGTGGGAATGTGGGCGGTGCCGCATCGGCCGTCGGTCTTGTTAATCCTCATGGGCCTGGATTACCAGGTGGGCGCCGTGTGCCGAGACCACGATCCCGACAGGGACAGCTCCCGAGAGGATTGTATAGCCCCCGGGATAACGAAGCCGTCGCACCGCGCAGCGAACCGCCCGTCCTTTACCTAGGCTTGTTCGATACGCTCCGCAATAGCCTCAATCCGTCCGGCCAACAATTCGAAGAAATGGGCCGTCTTGGCGTCGGCCTTTTCCAACACTTCACCCCGCAGTCTCTGTACGGTGTCCAGATCAGGGTTGGATCGCGCGTCTTGAATCTCAGCCATCGTATCCGAGAGTTCGTCAGCGATCAGAAGGCTCGCCATGACAAGCAGCCTGTCTTGACCAACCTGACCGACCATCGAAACAACATCTTGCAGGCGCGATTCCAAGAATTCGGCAAGCCGGCGCAGGTGATCCTCTTGATCATCTTCGCAAGCAATCTGATAGCTTCTCCCGTTAATTTGAATGGTGACGTCGCTCATACCAGTCTCGTCAATCGCCCAAGGCACCGTGGAGCCGCTCGATCGTGGCATCCATACGGACCGCGGCGGTCTCCAGGCGCTTTTCCGTTGCGTCCCGCTCGGCCTCTAAACTGGCAATTTGCGCACGCAATTCCAATTCCGCCATCGCCCCGGCCTCGCTCGCGTCGGCACGCGTTTCAACAGCCGCTACGAGGCGGGAAATTGCGTCATGCAAGCGCTTCTCGGCGCTATCGAGTCGGGACATTTTCTCTTTCCGGCGCGGGATTCGCAGCTTCGTGCCACGAAGGTCAAATTAGATCGGCAAAGTACGCACCCTGCGAGCACCCGTCAATAACAATGAAATCAAGGCAGTAAGCATCTATTTTTAGACACTGAATGAGACTCCGCGTCTCGCCATTGACGGGCCTGAAAACGGGCGGCATGTTGCCGCCTGTTCCGCGCTTCGCCGCGTAGCTTCGCGGTGCCGCCAAGCAAACTCCGAGGAACCCGCCGTGACCGCCATGACCACAGACCCGAAACAGATGGCGAATGCCATCCGCGCCCTTTCCATGGATGCCGTCCAACAGGCAAATTCCGGGCATCCCGGTGCTCCGATGGGAATGGCGGACATTGCAACGGTCCTTTTCACCCGCTTTCTGAAGTTCGATCCGGCGGACCCGGACTGGCCGGACCGCGATCGTTTCGTGCTGTCGAACGGACATGGCTCAATGCTGCTCTATTCGCTGCTCTACCTCACGGGGTATGAAGATGTGGATATCGAGCAAGTTCGAAATTTCCGCCAGCTCGGCAGCCGAACCGCCGGCCATCCTGAGTATGGACATGCCCGCGGGATCGAAACCACGACAGGACCGTTGGGTCAGGGGATTGCCAACGCTGTCGGCATGGCGCTCGCCGAAAGAATGCTGGCGGCGCGCTTCGGCAATGACGTCGTCGACCATTACACATACGTTTTCGCAGGCGACGGTTGCCTGATGGAGGGGATCAGTCATGAAGCGATCTCCATGGCCGGACATCTGAAGCTCAGCAAACTGATCGTGCTGTTCGACGACAATGAGATTTCGATCGACGGTCCGACAGACATGGCCGTGAGCGACAATCAGTTGGCACGGTTCGAAGCGAGCGGTTGGGAGACGTCCCGGGTCGACGGTCACAATCAGGATGACATCGCCGCAGCAATTGAAGCGGCACGCGCAAGCGACAAGCCGTCATTAATCGCCTGCAGGACAATTATTGGTTACGGATCGCCCAACAAGGAAGGAACGGCAGCCACCCATGGCGCGCCGCTCGGTGCGGACGAAATCGCCGCAACCCGCGTGAAGCTGGGCTGGTCCCACCCGCCATTCGAAGTTCCGGATGAGTTGCTGGAAGCCTGGCGGGCGACCGGACGTCGGTCGGTAGGCGAGCGACAAGCATGGAACGGTCGTCTCTCTGCCCTCGACGATCAGGCTAGATTGGCCTTTGAACGGACGATGGCGGGCGAGCTGCCGGACGAACTCGAAGCCGCGGTCGATGGATACAAGAAGTCTCTTGCCGATGACCCACCGAAGCTCGCCACGCGGCAGTCCTCACAAAAAGCCCTGAATGTGCTGACCAAGGCCGCCCCCGAGCTTGTGGGTGGCTCGGCCGACCTCACAGGCTCAAACCTTACGCTGGCCGATGGCATGGAGGCGGTTTCCGCTGACAATTACGGCGGTTCGCACATCTATTACGGTGTTCGCGAACACGGCATGGCGGCCGCAATGAATGGAATGGCGCTTCACGGCGGCTTGATACCCTACGGCGCGACGTTCTTGATCTTTACTGACTATTGCCGGCCTTCAATCCGCCTTTCGGCGCTGATGAAGCAACGCGTCATTTACGTCATGACGCACGATTCCATCGGTCTCGGCGAAGACGGCCCGACGCATCAGCCGATTGAGCACCTGGCCAGTCTGCGCGCCATGCCGAACGTAAATGTATTCCGGCCTTGCGACGCCGTCGAAACAGCAGAATGCTGGCAACTCGCACTGCAATCGAAGGACGCGCCATCCATTCTGGCCCTCACCCGACAGGGATTGACGCCCGTCCGCACCGAGCACTCGCCGGCAAATCTCTGCGCCAAAGGTGGGTATGTCGTCGCGGACGCGGGAAGCGACCGTAAGGCAACTATACTTGCAACCGGCTCCGAAGTTGAGATCGCCCTCGCAGCACGCGAAAGCCTCGAGCAAAGCGGCATTGGCACGGCGGTCGTCTCGATGCCGTGCCACGAACTCTTCGACGCACAGGACGAAAACTACCGGCAATCTGTGCTCGGCACCGGTACTGTCCGCGTCGCGGTAGAAGCGGCTGTCCACGCCGGGTGGGACCGCTATATAGGTCCGGAAGGCGGGTTCATTGGGATGGACGGCTTCGGTGCGTCAGCCCCGGCGGACGCATTATACGAGCACTTTGGCATTACGGCGGCGGCAGTCGAAGCAGCTGTCCGCGAAAGACTATAGGGAAGCAGAACATGGCAGTGCGTGTAGGTATCAACGGTTTTGGTAGGATCGGTCGTTTGGTCATGCGGGCGGCGGTCGAAGCCAGACGCGACGACATTGAGTTCGTCGGCATCAACGACCTCGGCGACGTAAAAAGCAACGCCCATCTCTTGAAGTACGACACGGTACACGGACGTCTCGACACCGATATCACGACCGGCGATGACTGGATGGATTTCGGCAAGGGCAAGATCAAGGTGACCGCGGAGCGCGACCCGGCAAAGCTGCCGTGGCAAGAGTTGGATATCGATATCGCAATGGAATGCACGGGTATCTTCACTGATAAGGAATCCGCTTCAAAGCATCTTGAGGCCGGCGCTAAGCGCGTCCTGGTATCCGCTCCCGCTTCCGGCGCGGACCTCACCCTCGTTTACGGCATCAACCACGATCAGCTGGACCCGAGCCACACGGTCGTCTCGAATGCTTCTTGCACAACAAACTGCCTCGCCCCGGTCGCTTATGTCCTGAATCAGGCCATTGGCATTGAGCGCGGATACATGACGACGGTCCATGCCTTCACCGGGGACCAGCGGACGACGGACACGCTCCATTCAGATATGCGGCGCGCCCGTGCCGCTTCTCAGTCGCTGATTCCGACATCCACGGGTGCGGCCAAGGCCGTTGGGCTCGTTCTTCCGGAACTAAACGGCAAACTCGACGGCACCTCGATCCGCGTCCCGACGCCCAATGTCTCGCTGATCGACTTCAAGTTCGACGCGGCTCGCGATACGGACGTGGCTGAAATTAACGGCGCAATCCAGCAGGCAGCAGCCGGTTCGCTGAAAGGCGTTCTCGACACGAACGATGAGCCGCTTGTTTCCATCGATTTCAACCACAATCCGGCGAGTTCGATTTTCGATCTGACACAGACCCAGGTCATTGAAGGCCGCCTCGTCCGCGTGCTGTCCTGGTACGATAATGAGTGGGGCTTCTCGAACCGTATGTCGGATACCGCTGTGGCAATGGCGAAACTCGGCTAGGGTTCCACCTATACTGTCGCCGTGATGGCGATGGAACGAAAAGCGGTTACGGTCTACGGATTGGAACACGCCGTCTTGGCCGCACGTGTCGCGACAGAGACGGGCGTGCCCGTTAATTTGATAAGCGGCGATTCTGCGGCCGCATATGCCGGCCCAGCATGGTTTCGATCGCTTCTTGAGGAAACGCGCAGGCAGTCCCCGGACGCCAAAATTGAAGGCGCGCTCGATTGCGATGATTTCACTGGATACGCCCTTGCCGCGCTCCGCGAAGGCCTTCCCACCATTATTTACGACGGTACCGCGAACGACGCCGTCGACGACATCGCCCGGCAGTGCGGCGCGACGGTGTTGCGGAGAAGACCCGAATCTCTGGACGCACGTGCGGCGGATTTCACAGGTTCGCTCGAAGCCGCTATGCGCGCCTGGTTTACGTAACCGTCTTTCCCAAGCCGCTGCGAGAAACAAGTAGAGCTATTCGGCACGGATCATCAGCTGGAGCTCAGACATGCGTATCCACAATCTCTACGAAGATGAAAACGGCGAGTCCCACTTCCGCGATATCGAGATCGAATGGGCGGAGGAACGGAACTTCAGTAAGTATTCGGCGAGAATGCCGACCAACGGCATCATCTTCCGTGAGACATCGGGAGACTACAATCTAGACTGGCACCCAGCCCCCCGCCGCCAGTACATCGTCAACCTAGACGCGGGTGTGAAGATCACTGCGAGTGACGGCGAGAGCCGCGAGATCAAGGCGGGTGAGATCATTCTTGTCGAAGATCTAACCGGCAAGGGCCACCTTTCACAATCGGTCGGCGGCCAGCTGCGCCATTCACTCTTCATCCCGGTCGAGTAGTTTGACGTACCAATAGAAGACGGAGGCAATTGTTGTGACTAATAAAATCAGGGTAGGTATCGTCGGCGCGACCGTTACACCGGGTGGTAGCGGTTGGGGTGCTAACGCGCATGTTCCCGCTTTGCATGCATTGCCCAACTATGAACTGAAGGCCGTTTGCACCGCGCATAAAGACACGGCGAAGGCCTCGGCCGAGAAGTTCGGCGCCGACCTCGCATTTCACGACATGGCCGAAATGGTTGCACATCCCGATGTCGATCTCGTCACCGTCGTTGTCCGCGTCCCATGGCATAGGCCACTGGTTATGCAGGCGATCGATGCTAAGAAACCGGTCTGCTGCGAATGGCCGCTCGGTGCGCATATTGCGGAAGCAACCGAGATGGCGGACGCCACACAGAGCGCAGGAATCGCCAGTTTGGTAGGCCTTCAGGCGCAAAGCGACCCAGCGATCATGTACGCCCGCGACATCGTCGCCAACGGTAAGATTGGCGATATCGTCACCGTCAACCTGCGTGTAATGGTCAATGCGATCCCCGAGCGTGGCGACGGCCGCATTTGGCAAGGCATTCGGCAGAATGGGGCCAACCCCATGACCATACCGGGTGGCCATGCCGTAGACGCGCTTTGTTACATTGTTGGAGAGTTCGCTGAACTCAGCGCACGAGTGACGACACGAATCCCGATGTGGAAACACGCCGTCACCGGAGAAGATTTTCCCGTCGACGCGCCAGACACGGTGACGGTTGCCGGACTGTTGACGAATGGGGCCGAAGCAGCATACCAGGTTGCGAGCGTGCCTTATAACGCAAGCGGCACCCGAATGGAGATATACGGCCAAAAGGGAACGCTGGTTCTGACGTCGAAATCGGTCAATATCGGGCCAAGCCAACTTTTTATGGCCATCGGGGACGCCTACATGGCAGAGATCACGCCACCTGACGCGTACCGGCTTATCCCGGCTGATATGGCTGCCGGACCGGGACGCAATGTCGCACAGGCCTACGCCCGCTATGCCGACGCGGTGCAATCAGGTTCTGCCACATCGCCGGATTTCCAGCACGCGGTCGTACGCCATGCGATGATCGATGCTATGGAGCGCTCCCACACGGACGGCAAGGCCATCAAGCTCGGCTAACGCCTTTCTAGCCCAGATACCGACGCGCTTCATCTGTCCTGCAAGACAGCGTTCTCCCGCGGTCACGCCCGGCTCAAAGCCGCGATCTCCGAATCCGACAATGGCCGTGTCAAATCGACATCCGATACTTCACCGGCGAAACAAGGCCCAACTTTTCGGATAACCATCGCCAAGCCCGCCTCCCGTTTGTTAACTCTCCGCGTATTTACCTGTCAGTTGGGACGTATGGGCGCCATCCAACCCTTTTTCATGGTGTTGGAGCCGAGTATCCCGCGCCCATGTCCGCTTCAAGTCGTCCTGCACATCGAAATTCAGCCGACCGAGGCCCTCAACCTCCAGTTCAATCTTATCACCGTCCATAAAGGAATTGAGCCCTCGATGGTTGGTTCCCGTCGCCACCAAGTCGCCCGGCGAAAGGGTGTGGATCGAACTGAGCCATTCAATGCATCGCGGAATCTTGTGTGCCATATCATCCGTATTGAAGTCTTGCATCAAGGTTCCGTTGTTCCAGAGCCGTACCTGCAGGTTCTGCGGATCTTCAATCTCGTCGGCCGTCACGATGTATGGTCCAATCGGCGCAAAAGTGTCCCGCGACTTCACCTGAAAGAAAGTATTGCCGGGCGGCGGCAGGTTGCGCGCCGAACCATCGATAAAGTTCACATAGCCGAAGATATGGTCATAAGCATCGGCCTGCGACACGTTCGTTGCCGTCTTCCCGATCACCAAGCCGAGTTCCGCCTCACCCTCGAAGATGGTCGCGGGTGCATCCGGAAGAACCATCGTGTCCCCGCAGCCAATAACGGCTTCCGGTGCCTTGTGAAATGCATTGATAGGCGCCGGCGCGCTCAGGGTGCCATCTTCCATGTAATTGACAGCCATGCAGTCGATCTTACCCGGTTTCGGCAGTGGCGGACGGATGCGGACACTTGTCACCGGCACCCCGTCTCCGTCTTCCGCCAGTTTCTCCAGTGCGCTGCGATAGTCGTCAAATCGCGCAATCAGGCCGCTGATCAGATCATGAGGACCCGTATGCGGGATATCGGACACCGCCGCCGATAAATCGATGACATCGTCACCACGCAACACGCCGAGTTTGAAATCATCAAAATACAGAATCTTCACAGTTTCTCCTCCCGGTCTTCGGTATAGGTACCGTTCCTTTTTCGCGCCTGTCGAAGTGCACTTTCCCACGTCGCTTCCGTCGCGATTTCCCGCGTCCATGGCCGCATCACGGAAGATGCCTGGGCGTCCCGCAGGAATCGTTCCAGCGGAAACCGCTTCAGGAGAGCCCGCCCGCCGCAAATACGTATCGCTTCCTGGGCGACCTCGACGCATGTGCGCTGGACCAAGACGTGCGCCGCGCGGGCGCGCTGCCGGATTTCATGGTTCGGCTCAAGTTTTGCTTCCGATGCGGCCCTATAGTAAAGAGATTTCGCCGCCTCGATCTTGAAAAGCATATCCGCCAGGCCATTCGATATAACCGGCCCGATATCTTCCTTCATGGAAGCGCCTTCAACGCCCCCTGTGAGATAGTCGAGAGTGAATTCATAGGCGCGCTGCATCATGCCGAGAAACGTCGCCGAGAAAAGCATCGGCCCGTGTGCCGCCGAGAGGTAGAGCCCGCCGAAGACGCTTGGCGGCAGCACTTCGTCATCATCCGGCACGAAGACGTCTTCAAGCACCATGTCCCGGCTGACCGTCGCCCGCATGCCGATCGGATCCCATTCGCCTGAAAAGGTAAGCCCCTCAGCTTCCCGCGGCACTCTCAGGTACAAAGTGCGCTCAAGCCACGGTGCATCACCAATCAAAATAGCCGGTGTTGCGAAATAATCGGCAGCATCCGAGAGCGACACAAAAAATTTACGCCCGTTTACGCGATATCCGCCATCTACCTTCTCCGCCCGTGTGCCGAACCGTCGTCCGCCCACTTGAAAGGCCGTATCTGTCTGACCTTGTTCAACAGGTTCGCTATGCGGCTGCCCATAGAACACACCCTTTTCAACGACTTCACGGAAATGCCGCGTGCGCAGTTCTTCATGCCGTGACCGCTTCTCTTCGGTCATCTCATGCGCATCGGCCATCTCCCCCATCATCAACATGGTCAGGCAATGCATGTTGTAGGTCAGGGCCGTGGATGCGTTGCCCATGGCGATCTGCTCCGCGACGAGGACATACGTCTCCAGGTTCCCGCCCAGTCCGCCATACTGCTCCGGGATGCAAAGCGCCAGCAATCCAGCATCGCGAAGATCGTCATAGTCCTCGAACGGGAAGCGGGCCTCCCGGTCATATTCCGCCGAGCGCGGCTCGAAGCGTTCTCTTGCAAGAGTCCGGGCGAGCTCGATCAGCTCCTGCTGACGCGGAGTCGGCCGCATATCCATGGCCTCAATCCTATTCCGCCGCCTTCTGGCGGTGCATGGCGTCCCAATCATAGAGACGCGGCTCTTTGGTGATGAACCGTCTTACGGCCTCATTGTGAAACTTGGTATCTCGACATTCGAGTTGAGCAGCGCATTCCGCGTCGATCATTTCCTGCTGTGTACTCTGCAGCGAAATGTCGATCAGTTTCTTCGCTTCCGCCATGGCGGTCGGCGAGCCATGCGTCAAACCTCTGGCCAAGTCCAGCGCCGCGCCAAGAAGATTTTCAGGTTCATGTATTTGCTGCACAAGTCCCAACTGCATTGCTTCTTCTGCGGAGAAAGAACGCGCAGTGAAGGTCAATTCCTTCGTCTTATTTGGGCCAATGCGCCGTGGAAGAACGTAGGCAGCGGTCATATCCGGAATTAGGCCGATTCGGCCGAAGACCAGACTGAACTTTGCGCGGGACGTTGCCAGCACCATATCCGCGACCGCCGCCAGGCTGAGGCCGCCACCAAACGCAATTCCATCAACTGCCGAGATCACCGGCTTCGGCAGATTTATTAGATCGTAGAGATATCCGAGCGTATTCCGAAGGTGACTGCCACGTTGCTTAGGCGACGGTTTGTTCACCCCGCCCATGCGGGACACATCGGCACCCGAACAGAAATTCCCACCAGCGCCTGTCAGAATCAGGACCCGGATATCGTTATCTTCACGTGCCCGTGCGACCATCTCCGGCAGATCCGTCAGAAACATATCCTGGCTGATCGCGTTCATTTTTCCCGGCCGGTTAAGGGTAAAAACGGCAACACCGTCTTCGATCTCAAAGGTCGTTTCACTCATGGCATTTCTCCTTACTCGAACTCGCGATCTTCCCACCAGGGATAGTAATCTGGCATATCGCGGCTAACCTTCATCGGAAACTTCGGCGGCCGTTTCTCCAGAAACGAAACGACGCCTTCCTGGCAATCCGGAAGCTTGCCAAGCGTCCGAATTCCGCGCGAATCAACCTTATGCGCTTCCATTGGGTGATCCGCACCGGCCATTCGCCAGAGCATCTGGCGGCACAAAGCGACAGAAATCGACGACGTATTCTCGGCAAATTCCCGCGCAAGTTTCCGAGCAGCCGGCAAAAGCGCCTCAGACGGAAGAACTTGCTTTACCAATCCCCCCGCCTGCGCTTCCTCAGCATCGAAAACGCGACCTGACATCACCCACTCGAGTGCCTGGCTCATCCCGACGACCTTCGGCAGGAACCAACTGCTGCAGGCTTCCAGGATTACGCCCCGTTTCGTAAAGACGAACCCCATACGCGCCTCGGTCGACGCCAAACGTACATCCATTGGCAGGGTCATCGTGGCTCCCACGCCAACGGCTGGACCGTTGATCGCCGCGATCAACGGTTTTTTGCAATCATACAGCCGCAAGGTCAAACGGCCGCCACCATCGCGCCAGTTCTCAGAATCCTCGCCCGGATAGCGGCTCGAAACATCGAAACTGTCGGCACCTGCGGAGAGATCCGCCCCGGCACAATATCCGCGCCCGGCGCCCGTAAAGATGATCGCGCGAACGTCATCATCCTCGTCCGCCTTGTCGACAGCATCAATCAGTTCAAAAAGCATTTGACGATTAAAGGCATTCAATCGGTCCGGCCGATTGAGCGTGATCGTCAGGATATTTTCTTCAATCTCGTACAGGATGGTTTCGTATGTCATGGATATCGCCTTAGGCGGTCACGCCGCCGTCGACGGGAAGTGCGGCTCCCGTGACGAACGAGGCTTCGTCGGAGAGTAGGAACAAGGCGGCATTGGCAACCTCTTCAGGCCGACCTGGACGTCCGAGGCGCGTCATTCCACCGCGTGTTCTGACGAGTTCCTCCTTGTCCATGCCCATCGTCGACTGCTGATCCGGTCGCGCGACAAATTCACGCAACATCGGCGTATCAATCGGACCAGGGCAAACCGCGTTAACGCGTATATTTTCTGAGGCGAGACGGCCTGCCAGCGCCCGCGCAAACCCGACAACGCCAAATTTTGCCATCGAATAAACCGGGCTGAACATCGATCCCTGCAGCCCCGAAGTCGACGCCGTAAAAACGATGGAGCCGCCCCCGCGGGTCCGCATTTCGGGAATTGCCGCCTCGGTTGTCACGAGGATGGTCCGCATATTGAGGTCCACCGCCGTGTCAAAATCCTTCATTTCAATTCCCTCGATCGAGGCAGGTCCGGGATGCCCTACGTGATCCCACATGAAATCAAGCCCACCGAAGGCATTCGCCGTCTCCGTTACGATACGGCGTGAATCTTCGTCCTTGGTCAGGTTCGCAACGATCCCGATAGCCCTACCCCCAGCGCCTTCGATCTCATCGACGACGGCCTTAACCGCATCCGCGTCGATATCCACCACGCCGACCGATGCACCTTCCTTCGCGAACCGAATGGCGCCAGCGCGTCCCATTCCCGATCCTGCTGCCGTTACCAATCCATTTTTGCCTTCGAGCCGCATCTCGCTCTCCTTAAGTGCGTAATGACCTTGAATTCCGATGGAGATGAATTTGGCGCGAAAACCCGTGAGGGCGACATACCGCTACATCGCAAAGAGGCCCTTGAAGATGTAAACCACGCCTACGACGATGCAGACCCCCGCGAACACGACCAACCGATACCCAAGCTGGATCATAAAGATCGCGCGCTCCATCAGCCGTCTCACGGGAATTCTTGGCGGAAAGTCGGGATCGGTCGGATCATCGCGATCGTCTAAGGCTTTTGCGCGCGCCTCACACCACTCCGCCGCTTTGAATAGGGAAAAAATCACAGCAAGTGCGACCACACCGAAGGCAATAATCGTGGCGCTCGACATCAGTGTCTCGTGCGCTTGACCCCCTGGTTCGACTTGGCCGATCAGGTACCAGACAATCACCAAAGCAGCGGCACTGGCTGCCAGGAAATAGCGCACGTACTTCGCCGCCATATTCATTATGACGGAGTTGTTTTCTGTCAGCTGGCCCGGCGGTATTTGTCCCGCCTGCTTGCGAATTTCCTCGCGCCGCCTGTTGAAAATTCTAAGCTGCATTTTGTTTCCTACATGATCCAGCGAAAGATCATAGGGTAACCAGACGGTTCCTTACAGCTTCAAGCGTATGGTTTGTTTTGCGGCGTTGAAAAAGCTGCACGGGTCATATATCCAGAACTAGGCCCTATAAGACCCGATTGAGGATAGATGCGGATATGAAAATCACCCAACGCGTTAAGAAAATTCTCTATAATTACGAAAGCGATTCGCCTGGCACAAAGACGAACATCGCCCGCATCTTGATGACCGGCAAGCTCGCCGGTACCGGCAAGATGGTGATCTTGCCTGTCGACCAAGGCTTCGAACATGGGCCGGCGCGAAGTTTCGCAAAGAATGCGCCTGCTTATGACCCGCATTACCACTATCAGTTGGCCATTGACGCAGGTCTCAATGCATATGCTGCACCGCTTGGCATGCTGGAAGCTGGTGCGGACAGTTTTGCCGGAGCAATTCCGACCATCCTAAAGCTCAACAGCTCCAACAGCCATGCAGTTACCAAGGATCAAGCCGTTTATGGCAGTGTTTCAGATGCCTTGCGCCTCGGCTGTTCGGCAATCGGTTTCACGATCTATCCAGGTTCCGAAGATCAGTTCGAGCAGATGGAAGAATTCCGCGAGCTTGCCGAGGAAGCGAAAGCTGTCGGTCTTGCGGTCGTGCTTTGGTCCTATCCGCGTGGCGGCAATCTCTCAAAGGGGGGCGAGACCGCCATCGATGTCTGCGCTTATGCAGCGCACCTCGCTGCCGAAATGGGCGCCCATATCATCAAGGTCAAGCCACCGACGGATTTCATCGAACAGGACGATGCCCGGAAGGTTTACGATGCGGAAGGGATTGACATCTCTTCACTGCCCAAGCGAATCGAACACGTTATGCAATCCGCATTCAACGGGCGGCGCCTTGTTGTCTTCTCGGGGGGGTCCGCGCGGGGTACCGATGGTCTGCTGAACGAGATCCGCGAAATTCGCGACGGTGGCGGCAGCGGATCGATCATCGGTCGAAACTCTTTCCAGCGCCCGAAGGAGGAGGCCATGCATCTCCTCGATACAATCATCAATATTTACAAGGGCAAGGCCTGAACCAACGCATTGATCGGCACCGGCCATGAGCGAAGACGCAAGTACCGCATTGTATCTCATAACGCCGCCGCGCCTGGATGATCCTTTGGCATTCGCCGAACAACTGAAAGCCGCGTTGGATGCGGGCGGAGTTGATTGCGTCCAGCTCCGTCTGAAAGATGTCGATGACGACGTCATTCGGCGCGCCGCTGATTGCTTGCGGCCGCCGACGCAAGAACGGGATATCGCATTTGTTATGAACGACCGGCCCGACCTCGCACGCGAGACAGGCTGCGACGGTGTTCATGTCGGCCAGGATGACGCCAGCTATAAAGATGCGCGCGTATTGCTTGGTTCGGACGCAATTGTCGGCGTCACCTGTAAAGCTTCGAGGCATCTCGCCATTGAGGCGGGGGAAGCGGGTGCAGACTATGTAGCGTTTGGCGCGTTCTATGGATCGGCAACCAAGGACACGACCGTACAGGCGTCTCCAGAAATTCTTTCCTGGTGGACCGAGACGACCACGGTACCCTGTGTAGCCATCGGAGGCATTACACCGGTGAACTGCGGCCCCCTGGTAGCCTCAGGCGCCGATTTTCTCGCCGTCATCTCAGCGGTTTGGGGCCATCCGGAAGGTCCCGCAGCGGCCATGGCTGATTTTCGTCACGCGATATCTGAGACGGTATCTTAATCCTGCCATTGCGCCCGCAAACCGCTGGGTCTATAAACCGCGCCGCAAGGCCATTCAGCACAACAGCGGCGGCGGAACGATGAAAATCAACGGTAATGCGGTTCGACCGGGCAATATCATCGAACATCAGGGCCGCCTCTGGCGCGCCACGAAGATACAGCACACCCAACCAGGCAAGGGTGGTGCCTACCTGCAAGTCGAACTCCGGGATATTCGCGACGGCACCAAACTCAACGAACGGTTCCGTTCTTCGGAAACTATCGAACGGGTGAGACTGGACCAAAAGAATTTCCAATTCCTGTTTACCGATGGCGACGACTACACCTTCATGGACAACGAGACCTACGAACAGGTCACCGTCCACGAAGACTTCATCGGCGAAGACACGGTGCGTTTCCTTCAGGAGGGCATGGCGGTCGAGATGGAGTTCCACGAGGATTCACCGATCGGTGTTTCGCTGCCTGAGAAAGTGACGCTTGAGGTAACCGAGGCGGACGCCGTAGTGAAAGGCCAAACTGCTTCGTCATCCTACAAACCAGCCACCTTGGAAAACGGTGTAAAAACACTGGTTCCGCCACATATCGAGTCTGGCACCCGTGTCGTCATCAGTACCGCCGACGCCTCCTATGTCGAGCGCGCTAAAGATTAACCGACCGGCGCCTCTGGCGCGGAAAGTAACCATATGCCGAGACGCTCCGCCGATGTGAATGTAATGGTGCGTGCCGCCGAGCGCGCCGGACGTGCGTTGATTCGAGACTTCGGCGAGGTCGAGCAGCTACAAGTCAGCCAGAAGGGACCTGGTGATTTCGTGAGCGCGGCCGATCTCCAGGCCGAGAAAATCGTCAAAGAAGAACTTAAAAAGGGACGGCCGGAATTCGGGCTCCTCATGGAAGAGAGTGGCCGCATCGGTGGTTCGGACAAATCCCACGTTTGGATCGTCGACCCACTCGATGGGACAACGAATTTCTTGCACAGCCTACCACATTTTTGTGTGTCGATCGCCTTGTCGCGCGATGATGAGATCATTGCCGGTGTGGTGTTCGATCCGATAAAGGATGAGGTGTTTTGGACGGAGCGCGGCATGGGCGCCTTTGTCAACAACCGTCGCCTTCGGGTATCGGGACGCACGCGACTCGATGAGGCATTGTTGGCGACAGGCACGCCTTTTAATCGTAATGACGAGGAGACCTGCGACTTGTTCATGGATCAAATGCGATCCGTGATGAAAAAAACGGCGGGCATCCGGCGTTATGGTGCGGCGGCGCTCGATCTCGCTTATGTCGCAGCCGGCCGGTATGACGGCTTTTGGGAAAACGGATTAGAGCCTTGGGACGTTGCCGCCGGCCTTTTGTTGGTCCGCGAGGCGGGCGGGTTCGTGACGAACCTGGAAGGCCAACGATACGATCTCGGTGCAGCCGATATCCTGGCGACGAACGAGGGTCTCCATCGGAAACTCACGGATCTTCTGGTGCGAGGCACCCCCTAAACGGCACATACGATCTCCGACTTTCTGTTGTCGCTGCAGACGCTCTGAGATAACTTCGGAAGAAGAATTAGGTCGCTCTTGGGACCGTCGACAAATTAAGGCGAAGATGAAAAGAACGATTTCGCGCCGCAAACACGGGAAACTGACATCCGTCGGAATCCCCTTCTTCCTCTCTGTATATCTGCTCGGAAGTTTTTCCGCCGCCGCACAGACACACGTTTACACGGATCAATACGGCAATCCGACGGTTAGCGTGGATTTGCGAGTTCTCGATCGGCTCGGCCCTCAACAGAGTTTACCAGATATCTATCGGAAGACAGCGCCGATACCTACCAGGCCGGTCATGGCGCGTCGCCCGGCGCCTGCTGCGGGAGGCGCACGCGGCGGACTCTTAGCGCCACCACCGCGAACAATGCCTCGCTCGAAATTGAATTTGCCAGCTGGCAATATCTCCAGCGGGACCGCGACACGACAGATCGCTCCGCCGGCACCGGTAAGCGTCGCTACGCCGCCCCCACCGATTAAGCGCTCGCCCTCACCGGTCGAAAGGCCCGTAACACCGTCGCGGCCAGCACCGAAAGTCGCGGTTCGTCGCCCCGCTGCGCCCACACCAATTGCGCCCCCGAAACCAACAGCACGCCTGGCACCTCCGTCCGTGCCGACGGCACCCGCACCTCCAACCGTTAAACCGAAATCCATTGTAACTGCCCCGGCGTCTATTCTGCCCCCCGCACCAATCCGTGCGCCTGCACCAATTCGACCGCCATTGCTGGCACCGCCGAAGACTGCACTGGCAAAACCGGTGGTGCCCGACCCGAAACCCGCCACAGCCCCGCCGCCGATAAAGGCGCCGCCCGCCGTACAGTTAAGCGTTACCGCCGCACCGGCATCACACCCTGCCGGTCCAGTCGGGAGCATCTCTGTCAGTCCGGACGGCAACCGCTACAGCATCCCCTTCTCCGCTGGGACACAGGATTTACCATCGAACGCATCGGACGCCCTCAACAGGCTCGCGGCACGCATGAAGAAGGATGACGATATCCGCATCCAGTTGATGGGCTTCGCATCCAACGGCGGCGGGTCCGCAAGTCAGGCACGCCGGAGTTCTCTCTTCCGAGCGCTCGCGGTAAGAACCTACTTAATGAAGGAAGGAATCCGGAGCACGCGTATGGATGTGCGCGCTCTCGGCCAGACCAACGTCGAAGGCGTACCACCGGATCGCGTCGACGTCCTCGTCCAAAAATAGACGCTCAACGCCCACACGACAGGGATTCCACGGACCAGATGACCAAGCCTCAAAGCTATCTCGTCCGTATGCTGATTTTCCTGGCCGCGGTTTGCACCGCCGGGTTCTTCCTCCTCGGCCCGTTGCGCGACGCCTTTCTCGCCAATACGGTACTCAACAGCGTGATCCTAGGTGTGTTGCTGATCGGCATACTTCATATGTTTCGGCTCGTCCACATGCTACGACCCGAGGTGGCCTGGATCTACTCCTTCCGTCGCGACGGTGTATCGGTTTCCAGCGGAAGCGGTCCAAAGCTGCTGGCCCCCATGGCGGCGATGCTCGGTGAGCGAAGTGGCGACCGGTTCAGTCTCTCCACTATGGCGATGCGTTCTCTTCTCGACGGAATTGCAACACGTCTAGATGAAGGGCGGGAAACAGCGCGGTATTTTATTGGCTTGCTCGTATTTCTCGGATTGCTCGGTACTTTTTGGGGCCTGCTTGAAACAGTTCGGTCCATCGGCGACGTCATCTCCGGACTTTCGGTTGAAGGCGACGCGATGCAAGAGGTCTTTCAGCGCCTCAAAGGCGGATTGCAGGCCCCACTTGCAGGCATGGGCACAGCATTTAGCTCATCACTTTTCGGTCTCACCGGATCTCTCATACTTGGCTTTCTCGCGCTGCAGGCCGGACAAGCCCAGAACCGTTTCTACAATGACCTTGAAGAGTGGCTTTCCGGACAGACCCGCCTTGGAGGCGGCGGACCCGTCGGAGACGGCGATCAGGCAGTTCCCGCGTATATACAGGCGCTGCTCGAGCAGACCGCGGACAGTCTCGAAAATCTTCAGCGAACGCTAGCGCGCGGTGAGGACAGCCGCATTGACGCCAATCGACGCATCGTTCAATTGACGGAAAACCTCGGTTCCCTCAGCGAGTCAATGCGGGCACAGCAAGATTTGCTTCTCAAGTTGGCCCAAGGCCAATCCGACCTCAGGCCGCTTTTATCCGCAATGGCGGAGGCGCAAACCACGTCGCACAATAGTCAAACGGCAGCAGCCCTCAGAAACATAGATGCGCACCTGGCACGCCTGCTTTCCGATCAGACGACGGGACGTGAGGAAGCAGTACAGGAAGTTCGTAACGAAATTCGCTTGCTCGCGCGTACCATTGCCGCCCTGGCCCAGGGCGAAGACCCGCAATAGGCGGATTAAGCCATGGCACTGGCACGGCGCAGCTCGACAAACGGATTTGACATCTGGCCCGGCTTCGTTGATGCGCTCGCGACCCTGCTCATGGTCATTATCTTTCTGCTGATGATCTTCGTGGTTGCTCAGTTCTTCTTGAACGATGCTATTTCTGGTCGCGATCAGGCACTTGAACGACTTAACCTTCAAGTAGAAGAATTGGCAGACTTACTCGCACTCGAGCGCCTCGCGAGTGAGAACCTTCGCAACAACGTGACGCAACTTTCTTCGGAACTTCAGAGCACGCTTGTCGCCCGTGACGGGCTGGAGGATGATCTCTCCAAATTGAGCAACAAACATACCGCGCTCAGCGAAAGCCTGAGAGACGCGCAAGGAAAACTATCGAAATCGGACAAGGAGAGGGCGCGCCTTAGCCTGCGCCTAGACAAGCTACGTCAGGATGTCGCCGCCATGACCGCTCTGCGTGACGAAATCGCGGAGGATTTTGCAGCAGCGCGAACAAAGCACAAGGCAGATTCAGAGAAGGCAGCCATCCAGTTGACCGAAGAACAGAAAATTTCCGAAGCTGCCAAAGCTCAGGTTTCTTTGCTCAACAGGCAAATGGTGGAATTTCGAATACAAGTAGCCCGTCTCAACACCGCGCTTGAAGCCTCGGAGGCGGCTTCAAAGGCGCAGAAGGCGGAGATCGTAAATCTCGGCAAACGCCTAAACGCCGCATTGGCAAGCAAGGTGCAGGAACTCGAGCGCTACCGTTCGGAGTTCTTCGGGCGGTTGCGGCAAGTTTTGGGCAACCGACGCGATATTCGCGTCGTCGGCGATCGGTTCGTCTTTCAATCCGAGGTCCTGTTCGGTTCGGGTTCCGCGGAGATGGGAAAAAATGGTAAAGGGCAGCTTACGCAACTTGCACGGACCTTGAAGTCCATTTCGGCAAAGATTCCAAAGGACCTTAATTGGGTACTTCGCGTGGACGGGCACACGGATCGCGTTCCGATCAAGACCGCAGCGTTTCCGTCGAATTGGGAACTCTCGACGGCGCGAGCCATTTCAGTGGTTAAATTCCTGGTTTCTCAAGGAATTCCCGCACGGAATCTAGCTGCGGCGGGTTTCGGAGAATTTCGTCCCCTCGACGACCGAACTGACGAGATCGCCTACCGGCGCAATCGCCGGATCGAACTCAAGCTGGATCAACGCTGAGATTGAACTGCCGTTCCGCGAGACGGGCGTAAAGACCCCCTTCCGCGATCAGCGCATCATGCGTACCCTGCGCGACGATCCCCCCGCCATCGAGTACGATAATCCGATCCGCGCTCCTGATCGTCGACAATCGGTGTGCGATGACGACACTGGTCCGCTCCACCATGACCCTCTCCAGGGCAGCCTGAACCAGATGCTCCGATTCAGAATCGAGCGCACTTGTCGCTTCGTCCAGCAGAAGAACCGCGGGGTCGCGGAGGATCGCACGAGCAATGGCGATACGCTGCCTTTCACCACCGGACAGTCTAACACCCTTTTCGCCCAGATGCGTGTCGAAGCCTTCCGGCAAACGTTCGATAAAGGCGGTCGCCGCCGCCGCTTCCGCCACGGCGCGTATTTCCGCGTCGCTCGCTTCAATGCGTCCATAGCGGATGTTCTCCATCGCACTCGCCGAGAAGATCGTGGGTTCCTGCGACACCAGCCCAATGTGACGGCGAACAGCGACGGGATCTGCTTCGTGGAGATCAACACCGTCAAGAAAGACTCGGCCCGCACACGGATCGTAGAACCGCAGCAGCAGCTGAAATACCGTGGTTTTCCCGGCACCGGACGGGCCTACAAGCGCGACGCGTTCTCCCGAAGAGACAGAAAGGTCAAATTCGGTCAACGCGGATACCGCGTCTTGAGCCGGATAACGAAAGGTCACATTGGAGAATACCACCTCGCCACGCGACGGTTCGGGAATTGTCTGCGGCTCAGCTGGTGCAGCGATTACCGGTTTCGTTGCAAGCAGTTCGAAGATACGCTCTGTCGCTCCCGCGGCGCGCTGCAGGTCCGCGATAACTTCCGAGACCGCCCCGACCGAGCCGGCGACAAGTATCGAATAGAATACAAATGCAGACAGAGCACCGGCACTCATACGCCCGGCAAAAACATCGTGACCGCCCAGCCATAGGATTAGACCGACCGCACCGAATACCAATAAGATGACCAATGCCGTCAAAGCGGCCCTGGCGCGAATCCGATCGAGTGCGGCGGACAACGCGGCATCGACCGTCGCGCCAAAGGCGGCGCGGTCTGAGTTCTCATGCGTGAAGGCTTGAACTGTCCGAATCGCCCCCAGAGTTTCCTCAGCATAGCCGCTGATTGCCGCTACCTCGTCCTGGGCTGCGCGACTGCGCCGCCGAACGACACGCCCGATCACAACGATCGGCGCGACAACGAATGGCACGAATAAAAATACAATTCCCGTCAATTTCGGACTGGTGATTACTAGGAGCACCGCTCCGCCGAGAAACAACAGAATATTCCTCAAGGCGACGGAGATCGATGAGCCGATTACGACCTGGAGCAACGTCGTATCGGTTGTGAGACGGGACAGCACTTCACCGGTTCGAGTGAGCTCAAAAAATCCGGGGCTCAGCTTTAAGACATGATTGAAGACGGACCGCCTGAGATCCGCAACGACGCGCTCGCCAATCCAAGACACGATGTAAAACCGGGCATAAGTCGACGCAGCTAGGATCGCAACAACACCCAGCATGACCCCGAGCGCAAGGTCGAGCGTTGCCGCACCGCCGCTTCCAAACCCTCGGTCAACCATGAAGCGCAATCCCTGGCCAAGGCCAAGAACCGTTCCAGCCGCAATGACGAGGGCGAGGCCCGCAGCGAACACCGCAGGAAGGTATGGCCTAAGATACGGCCACATCGACGACAATATCTTAATATTACCGCTCTTCTCGCGGTCCCCGTCGATCGACTGATCCATGTAGGTGCGATGCCGCATATGAGCTCCAAAGCATTCCGCTGATTCTGACGCATCGGTCATATCAACAATTCGCCCATACCGCACTATCTTGCTCATCAGCCACCCATCTCTTTGGAGAAGATCGTGAGCATCAATCGATTTCGAGGTTCCGCCACCGGACGAAACCGGTGTGTCGAACATGCGGGTATTGTCTACGCCGTTGCGACGGCTCCCGGTGACGACATCAAGGTGCAAACACGGGACACACTCGCCCATCTTGACGAAAGTCTGAAAATGGCCGGGTCGGACAAGACACGCATTTTACAGGCCCAGATTTTTCTTGCCGACATGGCGGAAAAGTCGCTCATGGATGAGGTCTGGAACGATTGGATTGGGCCAGATTGGCAGAACTGGCCTCAACGGGCCTGCGTCGGAGCTCCGCTGGCGCCCGCCACTTTGGTTGAAATCATCCTGACGGCTATGAAGAAGGATTAAACCACAGGGTTGCATCAAATCGCGTGCTAAGCTATACAGCCGCGCCTGATTTGAGGAGTCGAGCGATGAAAGCGGATACCCATCCCGATTACCATGAAATTACCGTCCAGTTGACCGACGGATCGACCTATACGACGCGGTCGACCTGGGGAAATGAGGGCGACACCCTAAAACTGGATATTGATCCGAGTTCCCATCCTGCATGGACAGGTGTGCATCGCCTTGTCGATACGGCTGGCCAACTCGCGAAGTTCAATAAGAAGTTTGAGGGTTTTGGCTTGAAGGCCTAAATCTGTTTAGTCAATCGGATCCGACATGGGGCACCAAGGGGCAGCCCTAGTTTAATGCGCAATAAACTTCTGATCCAGACGCTGCATGCTACGATACAAATTGTAACTGCACCCGAGTAGGCTAAACAATAAAGGCGGCAGGTCGCATCCCGTCGCGAATTTCCAGTCGACACACGCACTCTCCTCCGAAAGACGATATGCGTCCGTCGAGATTTTTTCACGGATGATTTTTCCCGCCTGATAGGCTCGCTGAGCAAGCAACCAAGCCACAATGTGCGCCAACCTGGACGTTAATCGGAAGCTTTAACAATTCTGGACCAGTCGATTCTTGCAGTGCGCGTTCGTCCCGGTCCCATACTGAAGTTGGGAAAACCCTCTTGCCTCAATCAGGAGCTGGCAGGCTTCGTCATAGGTGCGGGACAGGTAAAGCGCCGGCAATTCACCACTCCGACCAAATGCACAAGATCAAAATTTCGTCGTTGAGGTATGGTTATAACATATCCGGAGGCGGCATGGCGTAAATTCGGTCTCAGTTCTGTCCGGTACCGTCTTGAATATCCAAAAGCCCTTCCAACCTATAATAAGTCTCAGATGCCAATTGAGGATCTGGGCATTGCAAAAACGGGTCGGCCCGAGGGCGGCCCCCAATACCATGTCGCTTAAAAGGAGGATATGGAAAATGCGTAGTTTAGATTTCTCCCCCCTGTTTCGGAATACCGTTGGCTTTGATCGGATGGCGCATCTCATGGATTCGCTCGCCAATGAGCCAACCAATAGTTATCCACCCTATAACATCGAATCCGCTGGCGAAGACGAATACCGTGTTACCATGGCGGTCGCTGGCTTTGGCGAAAATGACATCGAAATCACAACTCAAAACGGCCAGTTGTTGGTTGCCGGCCGAATTTGTCGCGATGAAGATGACGGACGAAATTTTTTGCACCGCGGCATAGCGGAACGAGCCTTTGAACGGCGTTTCAATCTCGCGGAACACGTCGTCGTAAACGGCGCTCAACTTGAAAACGGCCTGTTGCACATCGATCTGATGCGCGAAATTCCCGAGGAAAAGAAGCCGCGTAAAATCTCTATCGCGGCCGGGAACCCAAAAACAATCGGGGGCAAAGCCGCTTAATTTAGGCGCAAGAAACCCATTCCGGGGTTCGGGGCGTGCCGACATATAGTCCGCACGCCCTCTTATATAAAGACCGATATCAGGTGATTTGATTGAGACCGCCCCGGACCACATTCGGTACTGAGATAGATTCCCCGCTTACGCGATCGACATAAACGTGCACGAGATAGCCGACGGCCGCCGGCATCTCGTCGCCCACATGAAACAAGCCGATGTCATATGCCACTGAGGTGTTGCCAAGCCGCCGCATGATTAGCATCCTCAAAGACAAATGACGTTGTCTGATAAATCGGCGTCGCACGGGCGCCTGTCGCGGGATCAGGCCGTTGTCCAGCGTGTAGTGCTAAAGTGTCCGGGTTTAAACGTTTAGGTTTGACCATGGCGATTAACCTGGAGTTGCTGTTGAGACGGTACATTAGCCGAGACACAGCAATCCTCAACACGAAAAAGCGGGCCGCTAGCGCTGTTGCGGCCCGAGCCAAAAGGGAGGAAATGGGTGGGAACCGGGGGTATAGATCCCGCGCTTAGACGCGCTTGGGGAAACACATCGCATAAATTCTAATGAGACGGTGCTAACAATTCGTTTGCGATAAAACAGGAAAGGTATCGTCCACTACCTTTTGAACACGGCATCCGCCGCCACTTTCTGCTCTTCCTTCCGGACAATCGCCGAACGAACGCGCTCGATCTCACTCTCTAATTCTCCGATATACTCACTCAACTCACCGACCGACATAACATCGAGATCAAGTGGTTTCGGTCGTAACGCGTGCGGTTGCTCGTCCAGATCTTCTGACATAGCCAAACTTCTCTCGCTTCGTTCCCAGCTGCTTGCAAGTGTGATCCCGTCAAGCTAGACCTGCAACCCATTCCAGACATTTGAATGCTGCGACGGGAGCGACTGAAATGCCCTTGCCCAATATGATGAACGCGATGGAGATATCCGAGTACGGCGGACCCGAAGTCCTGCAACCCGTGACACGCTCCATCCCAACACCTGGCGCCAGCCATGTCTTGATCCGAGTTGCGGCCGCCGGGGTCAACCGGCCGGATGCCATTCAACGCGCCGGACATTATCCACCTCCGCCCGGCCAATCGGATCTACCGGGCCTCGAAGTCTCCGGCGAAATCGCGGCTTTGGGCTCGGACGTAACGGGTTTGAGCATTGGAGAATCGGTGTGCGCACTCACTCCGGGTGGCGGATACGCGGAGTATTGCATCGCGCCGGCGGCGCATTGCCTCCCAATCCCGAAGGACGTTTCCATCGTCGACGCCGCCGGACTGCCGGAAACCGCGTTTACCGTATGGCATAATGTCTTTCAGCGCGCGTATTTAACTTCTGGGGAAAGCTTTCTCGTACATGGCGGCTCGAGCGGAATTGGGACAACCGCTATTCAACTCGCGAAAGCCTTCGGCGCTACTGTATATGCAACGGCCGGATCGGATGAGAAATGCGCAGCATGCTGCAACCTCGGCGCTGACATGGCAATCAACTACAAAGAAGATGACTGGGCGGCAGAGATACGAACGGCGACGGAAAAGCGCGGTGTCGATGTCATCCTGGACATGGTCGGCGGCGACTACATCCAGAAAAACATTGATAGTCTCGCGGTCGATGGCCGCCTTGCCATCATCGCTTTTCTCAAAGGCGCAAAAGCAGAGCTTACACTGAACCGTTTTATGGTGAAACGACAAACGATTACCGCCTCAACTCTGAGGGCACAGTCCGACACGGTAAAAGCCGGAATTGCCGCCGAACTGCGCGATAAGGTCTGGCCACTTATCTCTGAAGGCCGTTTCCGCCCGGTTGTCGATACAACTTTCGATTTTTCCGATGCGGCGCAAGCGCACCAACGGATGGAAGCGAGCGAACATATTGGAAAGCTTATCCTTAACGTGACTAAGGAGTGATGAGACGAGAGGCATTGCACCTCGGACAACGTGCGGTATAAATGCGGTAATTGAAGTTGAAAATGGGATTGCGCCGCGCTCACGCAACGCGCGCCCTGAAATTCGTAAGGAATCGAGGATTATTATGTCGAAACCGCTCATGCCGCAGGCGACGGCAGTATGGTTGGTCGAGAATACAGGGCTTTCATTCCTGCAGATTAGTACTTTTTGCGGCTTGCATGAGCTCGAAGTTCAGGCAATAGCTGACGAAGAAGTCGCTGTCGGCATGCAAGGCATCGACCCCGTGATCAATGGGCAATTGACCCGCGATGAGATCGCGCGCTGCGAAGGCGACCCTGCCAGCCGCCTGGAAATGGCGAAGTCGGATATTCCTCAGCCGGTCGCCCGGCCGAAAGGCCCGCGATACACACCTCTGTCGCGCCGTCAGGAGAAACCGGATGCAATCGCTTGGATATTACGGCATCATCCAGAGTTATCGGATGCACAGATTGGCCGTCTGATTGGAACTACCAAGCCGACCATCAACGCAGTCCGAGACCGCACACACCGTAATATGCCAAACCTGCGGCCACGCAGCCCGGTCGAGCTCGGTCTGTGCAGCCATGACGATCTCGCTCAGGCAATCGAGAAAGGTATCAAAGCCGGCCGCCAGCCCCGGCTAATCGATCCTCTGCCGGAGGAACCAACCGAAGCGATGACTGATCCGTTCGGAGACACCTAGTCCGAGTGGAGCGATTGCCGCGGGGGGAGGGGGTGATATGAGCGACAGCAGGCGGCGACAACGGCAAGGTCGAATCGGCTGCCAGATCGCCCTCACCGCTCTGGTAGCCCTGATCATGATCGGATCCATGTCACAACAGGCCGACCCGTGCGCCGAACGCAACAAATTGTTGCAAGTGGAGGAAATCGTCTGGTCGGAGATCGCGGCTTCCCGTCACCCAGTCAAATTGCCAACGCCGGCCAAGGAAA
>DJKK01000320.1:34377-49273 GCA_002434595.1 Alphaproteobacteria bacterium UBA6544
CGCGGCCGTGATGAGGTTGGTCTTAACCACGGGAGTGCCTACAATCCGCCTTGCTTTTGAAGACGACGGCCTACGCTTCGCCGATAGCATCATTGAAGCCGGAGGCCGCGTATACCGCGAAGAATTTGTCGACGATGTCGACGGCTTTGTTGTCTTTGCTCCGGCGCAAAAAAAACCAGACGCTGCATCAAAAAAACAATAGGGAGGCTCGAATGGCGTTCCCCGAGCACAGTAAGTTCGTTGTCATCGGTGCTGGTGTACACGGCCTCAGCACAGCCTATCATCTTGCCCTTGCTCTGAATTCACGAGGGCAAGGCACTGGAGCCGATATTCTTGTCATCGACAAGACATCCATCGCCGCCGGAGCTTCCGGAATTGCATGTGGGGTCGTGCGCAACAATTACTACCAGCCGGCGATGCGCGAACTCATGGCGCACTCCGTCTCAGTATGGGACAGCGATCCGGAAGCCTTCAGCTATCATCCCGTCGGCTACATGCAGATCAGTCATGAATCGATGCACGAGGACATTGAGACTATCTATGACGAGCAACAGGCTATCGGCTATCCTTCGACATTTATCGAGGGTGCAGCGGCCAGTGATACCTATATGAAAGGCTTGTTTCCTGACTGGCAGGCACAGGGCGTTACATCGGTACTTCATGAACAAAAAGGCGGATACGCCAACAACACCCGCGCCATGTATGGACTTGCCGGTAAAGCAGAGGCCGAAGGTGTGCGTATTCTTACCGGCGTCGAGGTAAAGAGTTTCCGAATTTCGGGAGGCGCAATCGCCGCCGTCGAAACTGACCGCGGCGCGGTCCTTACCGATTGCGTTGTCGTCGCTGCGGGCCCATGGATTCGTTCGTTTTGGCAGATGCTTGACCTACCAAAAACAATTCCCATAAAGGGGGCTGATGGCGAGATTCATTCAGAAATCCCAATGTGGACTTATTGGTCATTACAGGAAGGTACGCTCGGCGTCGATCCGGACTTTCAGAAAACAGCCGACGGCAAACCGCCGCCCGTGATCCATGTCGACACTGACGCACCGCTTGTATCCGATGTCGATGGAAGCCTAATTACGGACAAGCCCTGGGGAATCTATTACAAACCGGACTTCAATTTTGGCGGTATACAAGGTGGCGCGATGCCTTATGTGGTGGAGACGGCTCCGGACAAAGTTGCCGTCGATCCGTACGGCGTCGATTCGCCGGATTTTGTCGTGGGCGATGACTTTGCCCATATGTGGTGCTCCGCGCTGGCGCATTGCCAGAAGCGCTTCGAAGGACAGACCCCGCGATATAAGAAAGAACCTTCCGGGGGCATTGGATGTTTCACGCCGGACAGTTTTCCGGTGTTCGACATGTTCCGAGAAAACTGCTACGTGATCGCCGATTCAAATCACGGCTTCAAGATGATCGGCGTTGGAAAACTGGTCGCCGAAGAATTGGCGGGAGACCCGTCAAAACTGCTGGAGCCGTTTCGGCTCTCGCGGTTTAGGGAAGGCAAGCTGCATCCGGTGTCAAAAAGCCCCTTCCCGTGGAGCTGATGCATCAATAGTTGAGCTGCGGTCACCATTCCTGCGGACACCCCGAAGGCGTCGGATTCATCCGGATAACGGAACTCGTGAAGCTGCGGCATTTCCCATTCTCCCGTCGCCATACAAATTCGACCGGTAACCGTTCGACGGCCAACGCCGCCACCCGACGCGGAGAATCGGAATTCAATGCCTATCCTCCGGCGTAACCGATATCCTTAAGCGCGGCCTCAATCTCATCGAGGATGGCAGGATCATCGATAGTTGCAGGCATCTTATAGGTCTCGCTGTCGGCAATCTTCTGCATTGTCCCACGCAGAATCTTCCCGGAGCGGGTTTTCGGCAATCGATCAATCACGGTTGCGGTTTTAAATGCCGCGACCGGCCCAATGCGTTCTCGTACAAGCTTCACGACCTCGCCGACAATCTCGTCATGCCCACGGTTGACACCAGCCGAAAGCACCAGGAATCCCAGCGGAACCTGTCCCTTCAATTGATCCGCCACACCAATCACGGCACATTCCGCGACATCCGGATGATCAGAGAGGACTTCCTCCATCGCGCCCGTCGAGAGCCTGTGTCCCGCGACATTGATAATGTCGTCCGTCCGGGTCATCACGAAGATATATCCGTCCTCGTCAAGATACCCAGCATCTCCAGTCTGATAATACCCCGGGAATTTTTCCATATAGGCTTCTCGATAACGATCCGATGCATTCCACAGGGTTGGGAAACAGGACGGCGGCATCGGCAATTTAATGCAGATGGCACCGAGTTCGCCGCTCGGCACTACGTCTCCCGTCTCAGGATCCAAGGTCCGAACGTCGTATCCCGGAACGGCACGGGTCGGCGAGCCCGGCTTGATCGGCAGCTGTTCGATGCCCATGCAATTGGAGCCGATAGGCCATCCAGTCTCGGTTTGCCACCAATGATCAATCACCGGTACTCTCAGGTTGTCTTTCGCCCAATGCAGCGTATCCGGATCGGTCCGTTCGCCGGCAAGGAACAGCGTGTGGAGCTTCGACATCTCGTATTGCCCCATCAACTCCGCTTTCGGGTCTTCCTTCTTAATGGCACGAAATGCCGTGGGCGCGGTGAACAGGACGGAAACCCCATGCTCCGCAATCACCCGCCAGAATTGTCCCGCGTCCGGGGTTCCGACGGGTTTACCCTCGAAGAGTATTGTCGTGTTACCGTTCAACAGGGGCGCGTAGACAATATATGAGTGTCCCACGACCCAGCCGACATCGGATGCTGCCCAATAAACATCCCCGGGCGCAACATTGTAGATGTTCTTCATGCTCCACTTGAGCGCCACCATGTGCCCGCCATTGTCCCGCACAACACCTTTCGGTTGGCCCGTCGTGCCGGACGTATAGAGGATATAGAGG
Organism: Alphaproteobacteria bacterium UBA6544; assembly: GCA_002434595.1. GTDB lineage: Bacteria > Pseudomonadota > Alphaproteobacteria > UBA8366 > UBA8366 > UBA6544. Next base: position 37,307 of record DJKK01000320.1, read on the forward strand.
GGGTCGGTTGCGGCGACCGTCACGCAATCTGCTGGCTGCGCCGCTGCCATTTCCGCCGACCAATCATGGTCATGGCCCGAAATCAGCTCGCAAGTCTGCTGTTCCCGTTGCAAGATCACACAGGCATCGACTTTGCATGAGGCAATCTCTTGTGCTTCGTCGAGCAGTGGCTTGTACGCAATGACCCGCCCCGGCTCGATCCCGCAGGACGCTGAAAGGATAACTTTCGGCTCGCAGTCATCAATCCGCGTTGCCAGCTCGTTAGCCGCAAACCCACCGAAGACAACCGAATGAACGGCGCCAAGACGGGCACAGGCGAGCATGGATATCGCCGCTTCGGGAATCATCGGCATGTACACGATCACTCGATCGCCTTTGCCAACGCCGTGCTTCTTCAGAACGCCGGCGCATTTTGCAACTTCGTCACGCAGCTGGCGATAAGTGAACGTTTTTTTACTGCCTGTGATGGGACTGTCGTAAATCAACGCGGCTTGATCGGCGCGGCCTTCTTCGACATGTCGGTCCACGGCATTGTAGCAGGTGTTGCACTCTGCTCCTGAGAACCACCGATAGAACGGCGGATTGCTTTTATCGAGAAGCTTGTCCCACTTCTTCTCCCAATGAATGGCCTCCGCGGCCTCCGTCCAGAACCCTTCCGGGTCCGATAGTGAACGATCGTAGACTTCATCAAAACGGCCCATAGCGTCCTCCTTGGCGATGGTGACGCAGACATTCATCATGCTTATTCTTGTTTTTAGCGCGATTATAGGACGTCGCGCCCTTGGAGCAATCACCAAGGTGTCTCGGCTGACTATTGAGCCAAACGCCAGGCTCCCCTAAAAAGCGGAAACGTTCCGGAAATCCAGATCATGCCCGACAAATACGAATTGGACCTCGACAAGAACACGGCGAACTACGTGCCGCTGAGTCCGCTTACATTCCTGCGACGCAGCGCCGCCGTTTATCCCAACCACCCGGCGGTCACACACGGCAATATCAGCCATACATACGCGGACGTGTACGGTCGATCCCGCCGTCTGGGAAGCAAACTGGCGTCACACGGGATCGGCAAGAACGATACGGTCGCGGTTCTCGCCACAAATATCCCGGCAATCTATGACGCACATTTCGGAGTACCGATGGCGGGCGCGGTCCTGAACACAATCAATACACGCCTTGATGCCGCGACCATCGCCTTCATTCTCGACCACGGCGATGCGAAGGCGGTCATTACCGATACCGAGCTCTCTTCGGTTATGAAGGAGGCACTTGCTCAATGCAGCGCCAAACCGCTCGTGATTGACGTCGACGATCCGGCCGGATCGAAGGGCGGACGGCTCGGGACCGTGGAATACGAGGATTTCATCGCCGATGGTGATCCGGAATTCGATTGGAAACTGCCGGACGACGAGTGGGACGCGATCTCACTGAACTACACCTCTGGCACGACCGGCAATCCAAAAGGCGTGGTCTACCATCACCGTGGCGCTTACCTCTTGGCGCTTGGGAATGTATTGGCCTGGAACTTGGGCATGCACCCCCGCTACCTTTGGACACTCCCGATGTTCCATTGCAATGGCTGGTGTTTCCCGTGGACACTCGCCGCGCAGGCCGGGACATCTGTGTGTCTGCGGAAAGTCGAGCCGGCGGAAATCTTTCGCGCCATTGATGAAGACGGGGTGACAAACTTCTGCGGCGCACCGATTGTCCTGAACATGCTGATCAACGCGAAACCAGAGGAGCGCCGGCCCTTGCCGTGCGAAATCCAAGTGATGACCGCAGCCGCACCCCCGCCACCCGCCGTACTTCAAAAAATGGAGGCAGACGGCTTCAAGATCACACACGTATACGGTCTGACCGAGAGCTATGGCCCAGCCGTGATGTGCGCCTGGCATGACGAGTGGAATGACCTTCCGGACGAGGAGCGTGCCCTCAAGAAATCGCGCCAAGGCGTGCCTTATCACGTGCTTGACGATCTGATGATCGCCAATCCGGTGACAATGCAGCCAGTCCCGAAAGACGCCGAGACGATGGGCGAAGTCATGATGCGCGGCAACATCGTCATGAAGGGCTATTTGAAGAATCCCGATGCCTCCAGCGAATCTTTTGCCGATGGCTGGTTCCATTCGGGCGATCTCGGTGTTTGGCACCCTGACGGGTATATTGCCCTCAAGGACCGTTCCAAGGACGTAATCATTTCTGGCGGCGAGAATATTTCGACCATAGAGGTCGAAGAAATCCTTTATAAGCATCCCTCTATTCTTGAGGCCGCTGTTGTCGGCAAACCCGATGACCACTGGGGTGAGACACCCTGTGCATTCGTTGTCCTCAAGGATGGCGAGACGGCAAGCGAAGACGAGATCATCGCGTTCTGTCACGACAACATGGCACGTTACAAAGTACCGAAGAATGTGATTTTCGGAGATTTGCCAAAGACGTCGACCGGAAAGGTGCAAAAATTCGTGCTACGGGAAAGAGTAAAAGCGCAATAACAGACTATCCTTCGCAGCCACACCGAGGGGCTTGCTTGGCGGCCGGGGGGTAACGGAATAGAATCCATTAGAACATCAGGGAGCAAGGCGGCCGCGCGATGAATTTTGACTTTTCAGAAGAGCAGAATCTGTTGCGCGAGCAAGCACGACGATTTCTGGCAGAGAACGCCGAGGGCAAGGCCCGCGGCATAATTGAAGGTGACGCGCTTTTCGATCGGGACCTTTGGCGCGGAATGGCCGATCTTGGTTGGATGGGGACGGTCATTCCCGAAGAGTATGGCGGGATTGGCTTGAGCCATGAGGACCTGTGCGTCATTGCGGAGGAGATCGGACGCAGCATCGCACCCACCCCCTTCTCCTCATCTGTCTATTTGGCGACGGAAGCCCTCTTGCTCGCAGCCTCTGATGAACAGAAAGAAGATTTCCTGCCGCGCATTGCATCGGGCGACACAATCGGATGCTTTGCCCATAACGAGGGAACACGGAAACCAGAACCCGGAAGTATCGCGACGATCTATACGGACGGCAAGCTGACAGGTGAGAAGAAACCGGTTGCGGATGGCGATGTTGCGGATTTCGCGGTCGTTCTCGCGAAGACTCCCGACGGCGAACCAGTACTGACCCTTGCGCTTCTTGACAACGTCGCGAGCGAGACCCTCGAGACAATCGACCCAAGCCGCTCCCATGCAAGATTACGCTTCGACGGAACGCCCGCTGCGTTAATTGGCAACATTGGCAATGGATGGACGCTGTCTGAGCGATTGCTTGACCGAGCAGCCATTCTGTTCGCTTTTGAGCAGTTGGGCGGCGCGCACAGGTGCCTCGATATGGCGGTCGACTATGCGAAGGAACGCTATGCGTTCGGTCGCCCTATCGGTTCCTTTCAGGCGATTAAGCACAAGCTCGCGGACGTATTTATCGCCACTGAATTGGCGCGCAGTCATGCCTATTACGGTGCCTGGACCCTGACCACGGACGCACCGGACCTTCCGGTCGCGGCGGCGGCAGCCCGCGTGGCTGCCAGTCGCGCCTATTATCTAGCAGCGTCGGAGAACATTCAGACCCACGGCGGTATGGGGTTCACCTGGGAGCTCGACTGCCACCTCTACTATCGCCGCGCCAAACTCCTCAATCTGGCGCTTGGCGGCGAACGGCGATGGAAACACAAATTGGTCTCACGACTGGAAAACCGAAACGTCGCGGCATAGGAAGAGACACGATGGATTTCGAAGACACGCCTGAAGAAGTTGAGTTCCGTGCCGAGGTACGTGACTTTCTCGACGCCAATGCCGAGCGAAAGGCCCCCGGCGCCAGTTTTGCCATTCCCTACGGAGGCGATGGATTGGTCACGGCTGCAAAAGAGTGGCAGGCGAAAAAAGCCGCTGCCGGATTTTCCGGCATCACCCAGCCAAAAGAGTATGGCGGGCGCGGCGGCACCGTTATCGAGCAGGTCATCTACAATCAGGAAGAATCCGACTACGTGACCCCAATCGGTATCTACGAGATCGGTCTTGGGATGTGCATTCCAACCATGCTCGCCTATGCCACAGAAGAACAGAAACAGCGCTTTGCGCCGCCCGCGTTCCGGGGTGAAGAGATCTGGTGCCAATTGTTTTCGGAACCGCAAGCCGGTTCCGACCTTGCCAATCTCCGTCTGCGCTCGGAGCGGGACGGTGACGATTGGATATTGAATGGCCAGAAAATCTGGACGTCCGGCGCACATTTTTCTGATTTCGGTGTCATCGTGACCCGCAGCGACCCTGAGCAGGCGAAGCACAAGGGTCTGACATACTTCTTCATCGATATGAAATCGCCGGGCATCGAGTGCCGGCGCATCCATCAGATATCAGGAACATCGAACTTCAATGAAGTCTTTTTTACCGATGTCCGGGTGCCGGACAGCCAGCGCCTCGGCGCGGTGGGGGACGGCTGGCGGGTCTCGTTGACCACGTTGATGAACGAACGGCTCGCCATTGGCGAGCGCCCACCTCCCGGATACGAAGAGGCTATGGCCCTCGCGAAACAGATCGAATTGGAGAACGGCCCCGCGATCGAGGACGGCGGTGTCCGTGACAAAATCGCCGACTGGTACGTGAATGCCCGCGGCGTCACCTTGGCACGCTATCGGAGCATGACGGCTCTCTCGCGCGGCCAGGACCCAGGACCCGAAAACTCCATAGGCAAGGCGTTGACCGGCAAGATGCGTCAGGATATCGCGGCCTTCGGCATGGACTTGATGGACCAGTCAGGCGTCATTTCCGACCCAGAACTCGCCACCATGCGGGGTATGTTCCAAGATGCGCTGCTTGCCGGCCCCGGTGGCAGGATAGCCGGAGGAAGCGACGAAATTCTTCGTAATATCATTGCTGAACGGGTACTTGGCCTTCCGCCGGATATCCGGGTTGATAAAGGAATACCCTTCAACGAACTCGCCAAGAAAGAACGCGGATAGAGACTATTCGGCTGCAGATTCGTTCGTTTCCGGGCGGCCATCCACCGTAGCGCCTGTGGCCAGCATTGACGCAACCGCGTCTTCGTCGAAGCCAGCTTCACGAAGCACCTCGACACTGTGTTCCCCGAGCGCGGCCGGCAAATCTCGAATATCCAGCTGTGTGCGCGAAAATGTCGATCCGGGCCCAACCAATCGAATTTGCCCTTCTGTCGGATGATCAAACATCTGGAACAGACCGACCGCGTCTAGGTGCGGATCGTCCGCGAGTTCACCGAGCGGCGTCGCAGGCCCGTTAGGAACATCTGCTGCATCGAGTGCCTGCAATAATTCTTCGGTCTGCCAATCCGCGACGCACTCCGCGACGATGGCGTATAGATCACCGATATGCTCGCTCCGCAGTTTCGCATCATTTACCTTCGGATCATCGACGAGATCCGGCCGGTCCATGAGTTCGAAGAAAGCGCGCCATTGCTTCGTGTTATAGGGTAAAACGCAGACGTGACCGTCACGGGTCGCATAGGGTCGGCGATACTCGACCATGGACCGTTCATACCCGGCATGGCCGAGCGCAGGCTCCCAGGTCTGACCGGCCTGATGTTCGACCATGTTGAATCCGACAAGCGATTCGAGCATTGGGACTTCGACCAATTGACCTTCACCGGTCCGTTCCTTGTGGAAGAGCGCCGCCATCGTCGCGTGCACCACAAATTGAGACCCGATCTTGTCGCAAATCGAAGAATTGACGAAGCGGGGCGGGCCTTCACGTCCACCTTGCATCGCCGCCATACCGGACATGCCTTGAATAATATCGTCATAGGCCGGCCGTTTTGCGTAGGGCCCCGCTTGCCCAAAGCCTACCAATTCCATGTAGACAACTTCCGGATTGACCTTCTGGCAACTCTCATAGCCGAGGCCCAACCGCGCCATTGCTGCCGGGCGGACGGAACAGACGATTGCATCAACGCTCTTGGCGATCTTGAGATAGGCCTTCTTTCCTTCTTCCTTCTTGAGATCGAGCACGATGCAGCGCTTGTTGCGGTTCGACATCAAGAAAAAGCCGCCCATTCCGTCGTTTTTCATGGGTGCTAAGGCCCGCGTTATATCGCCCTCGGGCGATTCGACCTTGATGACATCGGCACCGTAATCCGCGAGAATCTGGGTCGCATAGGGTCCATAGGCAACGGTCGTCAGATCCAAAATCTTGATACCCGAAAGCGGTCCCGGCAACGTTCTATCCTCCGTGGAAAGTCACGAAATCCTCGACTGGCTCGCGATCGGTCGTAAGCGTATTCACGAGCGCATCGGTATCTTCGTATCCCAAAGACATACCGCAATGCACAAGTTGAATTTCCGGCAGATTCAGGTGCCTCTCGACAACGTCGTGATAATTCGCCCAAGCGGCCTGCGGGCAGGTATGGAGACCTTGGCCACGCGCGGCGAGGCAAATGTTCTGGATGAACATGCCGTAATCGAGCCAGCTCATCCAACCCATGTCCCGGTCGATCGTGAAAATGAGACCAACCGGTGCGCCAAAAAAGATGTAATTCTGCGCGTGAAACTTGCGCGTCTTCTCCCGTTCCCCCTTCCCAATACCGAGAAGTCCGTAAAGATCCCAACCGACCTTACGCCGCCGCGCGAGGTACGGGTCACGGCTTTTCTCAAGATAGTGCAGCCGGTCGCTCTCATGCTCTTCCGGCAAATTCCAGAATGCGTCTAAAACCGAATCGCAAAGCGATTTAAGGGCGTCACCGGTGAAAACGTGCACGTGCCACGGTTGCATATTCGTACCGCTCGGCGCCCGGCTCGCAACTTCCAGAATATGCGATAACATCTCCGGCTCGACAGAATCCGATTTAAATGCCCGTACTGATCGGCGGGTCGTAATAGCTTCATCGACGCTCAGCATGCGTCCCTTCCAAAATCAAGTTGTATCCAAATCTTTTGGGAATTTCGCTTGAAACTCTCCACCACCGCGCATGGACGCGGCGCCATGGTTGCAGATAGTACTACTACCGGACTTTGACAGCCCGGCCGTATGGTCGATCAGTGTTCAGATAGACTGGCTATCTCATCTTTGATCGCCAATTTTTGCCGTTTCAGATCTGCGGTTGCCCCCATATTCGGCATCGGACGGCTGTTCTCGTCTTCGAGTTCCGTCTCGAGCTCGGCATGCTTTTTTTGGAGGGTTTCGATCTGCTCCGCAACTGACATATTTGAACTCCCTGTTTGTCTCCGCGCCATTGACCTTCGGAAGTCCTTGCGACTATTTTATACCATCGAATTCCGGGCGACCGTTGGCCCGCAGCGCTACAAGAAAGTTTAGCGCGATCACATCAAGCTGTCACCCATCCGTTACAAAAGATTTTCTTAGAATCGGACTTTAATCGGATTCGCTCATGCCCGCCGTAAGTAAATCGACGAGATTCGATACGTCTCCAGTGACCGTTATACCGCGATAGTGGAAATAGGCCTCTAGCGCTTCACGGGCATATGCTGGGCCACCGGGCCCCACAACGGAAGGCGCCAACGACGCCAAAACGGATTGCATGACTCGCTCCGCATCAAGTTCCAGGCGTTTAATCTCTCCGCGAAGCGGCTCCGAAATCTCAGGAAGAATGCCTCTTACGCCACCCTTCATCTCGCGCCGCAGACTACGTAGAACTTCGATGACCTCCCGCTGCCATTCCCCGAGATTCCGATCGGCCCGTTCGAAGAAGGTCGCGTCGAGCGGCAGTCGCCCCTCCTGCCCACACCAACAACAGAAAAGCACTACATTGACATCCGCACCGTAATCGTCCTGCAGCGCGATCAACCGCTCCGAAACACCCGGCAGACGATAGATTTCGAGCGAGAAATCCCAAAAATTATCTGCTGAGGTCCTGTTCATCTGTAACCAAACGAAATACCGAGATCACGAGCCGTAGCGACAACCGACCCGTCGGAATCGACCGAATGATAAGCGGAGATCGCGTCCGCAATGGGCACGTCTATAACCGCTCGACTGCGCCAGGCCGCCATCCGGTTGCGTGCGCCTTCGGCCAATAGATCGCCGGCGCGAACGCCGCACGCCGATGTCATCAGCCCGTCTCTTGCCGTGGGTATTCCGCCCCTTTGGACATGCCCCAACACTGTGAGCCGAATGTCCGGCGTCACTATCTTGGAGAGGCGTGCCGTAAGGGTATGGCCTATACCGCCGAGGAGTTTGGTGCCGGTCGCGTTACCTCCAGTTACTTCCCCGCCCTCGAGCGACTTGACGGCCTCGACCACGATGATCAGGGCAAATCTGCGACCACGCTCCTTTGCGGTTTCGAGATGCCTCGCCACACGCGCTATGTCGTATGGAATTTCGAGTATCAGAATCACATCTGCACCAACGACAATGCCGAAAAAGAGTAGAATATGGCCCGCGTCCCACCCCATGACCTTAAGAATGTTCACCCGGCCATGGCTGGCAGCCGTCGGCTGAAGCAGGTCGAGGGCTTCAGTAGCGACATGCACGGCGGTATCGTATCCAACCGCAACCTCGGTCACGCCGACATCGTTGTCGATCGTCTTCGGAATGCAAATCAGTGAAATTCCAACCTTGTCGCCTAGTTTCTTCAGGAGCGCCAGGGAGCCGTCTAAAGATTCTGAGGCAAGGGGATTGCCGGTATTGGTGCTGCCAAGAATTGTACCGCTCTGCCGTATCAGCGTTCCATCAAAGTCGTTGGGCGATAGCGGCCGATTCTCAACTAGTTTCTGAAACAAACCGAGCGTCCCAATCTCGATCCCGATGACTTTCCAGCCATGGCCCAAATCCGCACGAGGAACAACCGCGCGCAGGGCCGTATTCAATCCCGCACATTCGCCACCGCTCGTCATAAGCCCAATCCGCGGCATACTCGCCATTTCCTCAATCCGGTGCTTTCCCTATCCGTTATGGGCATGCTAATTCCCCCACTCTCAAACACCATGGATTTTGTTACACTTCAGAAACCGCTAATGCGACGTGTCAAGGTATGGATCGAAATCAAGAAATAATATACCAGCTCGAAGAGCTGAAATCGGAACACCGCGGCCTTGACGAAGCCATCGCGCGAATTGCAATAACGCCCCCATTCGACCAGCTTCACATTCAACGATTGAAGAAACGCAAACTTATCCTCAAGGATCAGATCGCCATCCTTGAGAATCAACTCCTGCCCGACATCATCGCCTAATCTCCGAAATACCTATTAGCGCCCGCCAACGCCGATTCCGTAATCTGCAACGCAGGGTCGACATCACGACCTACGAACACGATTGCTAATTCAGCGCTGTTTGTTTTCTTCCACTTCCATATAGCCCTTCCTTCCGGACCCGCGAAAAACCGGCGGCGGCGCATTTTTCTCCGAGTCATTAGGCCAGATTAAAGAAACCGACTTGAAGTCTGTCCGGACGACTACTAGTAGGAACCATTGCCATGACACCCGAAGGGGCGTGGATGCGCCGGAGCGGCGATGCATAAAGGGAAGATGACATGTTGGGAAATCCGTTGGTAGGTATCATTATGGACAGCGCAGCCGATTGGCCGACAATGCAAAAATCGACTGAAATCCTTGATGAACTTGGCATCGCCAACGAAGCACGCGTGATTTCTGCACACCAGACACCCGCCCGTTTGCATGAGTATATTTCGACGGCGCGCGATCGTGGAGTAAAAGTCATCATCGCCGGTGCCGGTAAGGCAGCGGTATTGCCGGGCGCCGCCGCTGCGCTGACATCTCTCCCCGTCCTCGGCGTGCCAATGAAGACAGCAGATCTAGGCGGCAGAGACAGCTTGCTATCCATAGTACAGACGCCAGCGGGGAATCCAGTTGGCACCTTGGCGATTGGGACTGCCGGCGCCACAAATGCCGGCCTATTTGCGGCCGCCATCCTGGCGCTTGGCGACGATACCATCATGGGCGCGCTCGAAGATTGGCGCGACAGACTAACAGCAAGCGTGCCGGACACGCCCCACGCGTAACAACTTAAAGACGGGGAGCTTGCGGACGGACCTTACGAGACAATAAACCAAACGGCCGGCGCAGCCGATCGACAACTTTCGGCAAACGCATCACGTCTGCAATTCGGCGATCGACAAACTCAGCCGTGTCTGCGCAATCCGGCGAGCCATCCTGCAACATAAACAGGACTGCGGATGCATAAACACCCGAAAGCAGACCGCGTTTTGAGTAAAAGTTCCAATCGGTCGCCTTATCCCCGGCACATCGCCAAATCATATCAACAGTGCGATATAGGATTCGGACAGACAGCGCGGAATGGCTTGGCATTGCTAAGTAAGTTACCGCCCGGCGGACCGCCTCGCGGTCTTCAGCTGCCAACGCCAATCTCACCTTCACGGCATATCCCACACGATCGCGGACGCGCATTCCCGAGGTTACTTCCGCGACAAGCCGGCGTTCCATCTCATTGTCGAGAAGATGGCTGTGCAATTCGATCATCTCAGCGCCACCATCCGGAAAAAGCGCCCGCGCGGCCTCCTGGGAAATACCCACGTCCGCCGCAACTGATTTCAGTGCGCGGTCACTCCATCCGTCGAACGCGACGTGCGGTAACGTTCCGCGCAACAAATCCGTTCTTGAATCATGGGTCATTCGTCCACGTCCGCCGCGTCTTTATCATCGCCTTCGCCATGATAGCGAAGTTGATCGCTGAACATTAACAAGGAGAGATCCTCCATGCGCTGCGGGTAAAGGAAGCCGTCGAGATGGTCGCATTCATGCTGAACCACTCGGGCATGGAAGCCTTCCGCAATCCGCTCAATACGTTCGCCACCCGGGGTCATCGCCCGATAGCGTATTTCGGTATATCGCGGAACAGCGCCCATCATCCCCGGTACGGACAGGCATCCTTCCCAATCAACACTGCGCTCATCCGTGAGAGGTTCGACGACCGGGTTAATCAGAACAGTCAAAGGGACTACGTCCAAAACGTCCTCGTCACGACCCTCCGGAACATGAAACATCACGACCTGCAACGGCACATGCACTTGCGGCGCTGCAAGACCGGCCCCATCAGCATCGATCATAGTCTCGAGCATGTCATCTATCAGTCGGCGGATTTCCGGTGCTGTCGGATCTGCCACTTCGGCGGACGGCGCGCGCAGCGCCGGATGCCCCATCTTTGCGATTTTCAGAATGGCCATACAGCACTATATGGTCACTAATTCCAAGGTTACAGGGCCCTAGACAACACTTCACAAGGTGAATGCGCTATGATATAAGCCGCGGCCAATCCGTAGCGTCATCGAATTTACTGGCAGGAGAAGTCCCATCGTTCACGTCACAGTCCGCGACAATAATGTCGACCAGGCCCTGAAAGCGCTGAAGAAGAAGATGCAGCGCGAGGGCGTATTCCGCGAAATGAAGCTGCGCCGTTCCTATGAGAAGCCTTCGGAGCGCAAGGCACGAGAAAAGGCGGAAGCTGTCCGCCGTCATCGTAAGCTGCTTCGCAAGCGGTTGGAACGCGAAGGCTTCTAGTCATCGCGACGAAGACGGTTCGAGGGCGCCCGCGGCACTGCCAATCGGGCGCTTTTCATTTGTGGCGAGAATTACGTGAGGGGGTGGCCAAATGGCGATAAAGAGAACGGTAGACCCCTAGATGCCAGCGCCGGCATACGGCGCATCGTTGACAGGATTTGGCGGGAATCTGCTGATCGTAGACATCCCCGCCGCTATTGCCTTCGCAGCGACCGTACTGGAGGCGGAAACCATCCATACCGACCCCGATTCGCGGTCTTACGTCGCGGCTCCGCCATAGCGGTGACATATGGCGTCGTCGGTCAAGGAATTCATCTGACAGATAAATGCATGACCACGTGAAACCGCCGCGTGTTCATCCTGCTTTTCACCGGAAATCATCGGTCTCTGGACATTCAGGACAATATCCGCACCATCAAGAGCGTCCGATGCCGATGACACAATAGTCGCGACCGCATCCTTGAACTCCGAATCGAGGATACTGGATCCTTGTCCCGCGCCCTTCTCGATACAAGCGTCG
>DJKK01000156.1 GCA_002434595.1 Alphaproteobacteria bacterium UBA6544
CCGAGCGTATCTCCGAGTAGACATTGCCCCAGCATTGCCTTGTGCGCGAAACCAGCGCCTTCTGGTCCACCCACCGCAAGCAACATGCCCTTCCCGGCAGACAGGGCATCGATCCGATCGATCTTGGTGCGAAGCTTTTCCCGTGGGTTTTTCTGACCGACGTCGTCGATGCGAATGACGGGATGGATTTCCGCTTCCGGTTAACCGGCATCTCCAACGCCAGACTGATCGGTATCGCACCGGGTGGACGGCTCGCCAGCGACATATTCGTGAAGGACAGACGCCGTTTCATGATGGCTGGAAACCGGGACACCGTTACGAAACGAGCGGTAAAGCTCCGGTATGGCAGAACATCGGGCGGACGACGCGCCAGCCGGCTCGTCTTTCACGGATTATTCCCCCTGGCGCCGGACGGCACGCATGTTGATATACTGCTTGGTATTAGGAAGCCCGCGCGATAATGCATCCCATCGAAGAACGTGCGCTAGCGGTCAGAGCCCATGCGATCTAGTTGGCAGACACCAGCTCGAAGGCTCCGTCGATCAGAAGTCGCTGATTCCGCAAGCCGGTACTCTCAGCACAAATACGCTAGTATAATTCGGCCCGAAGCTTACGACGGAGGACATCGATGGGCATATCTTGACCGTCGCTCGGCAGATGCCAGAATGTCCAACCGTTACAACTCACGGCACCCTGTACGGCAGCACCGACCTGATGGATCGATCCTCTGTGATCGGCGGCAATTACGGTACCGTCGGCCCGGACTTTGGCACTCCATCGGCGGCAGTGGCTGCGCAACACGGTCCCGGGTTCAAGCAAACCGCGTTCAACCAACCAGCCGAAAGGGATGCGCGGCTCTTTCCGCTTTGACGGAGTTTGGAGCAGGCTTAAGTCGACCGCCCCCGCGATTTCACGCAATCGCTTTCGGGCAACGCGAACGTAGTCCGGATCCTGTTCAAGGCCGAAATATTTGCGTCCCAATTTCTTAGCAACCGCGCCCGTCGTCCCGGTTCCAAAGAATGGATCGAGTATAATATCGCCGGGATTGGTGGCCGCGAGAATTGCGCGGTGCAGCAGCGCCTCCGGTTTCTGTGTCGGATGCGCCTTGGCGCCGTCAGCATTTTTTAAACGCTCGTGTCCGGTACAAATTGGCATGACCCAATCGCTTCGCATCTGTAAATCGTCGTTGAGCGCCTTCATGGCCTCATAATTGAAGGTGTACTTCGAATCAGCAGAGCGTGCGCACCAGATTAGCGTCTCATGAGCATTCGTGAATCGCCTACCTCTAAAGTTCGGCATCGGATTAGTCTTAACCCAGACAATGTCATTCAGGATCCAGTAGCCAAGGTCCTGAAGCGTCGCACCGACCCGATATATATTGTGGTAACTGCCTATCACCCACAGCGTGCCGTCGTCCTTGAGGACGCGTCGACATTCGTCCAACCATTTCCACGTAAACCGGTCGTACGACATGAAGCCGTCAAACTTGTCCCAATCCTCTTCCACACCGTCGACGCGGCTATCGTTCGGTCGGCGCAACTCCCCGCTCAGTTGCAAGTTGTAGGGCGGGTCCGCGAAGACCATGTCAACAGAGCGGTCCGGCAACGATGCGAGCAATTTCAGCGAATCACCCAGTAAAATTTCGTTTCCGGGAAGTACTCCTGAGTATTCTTTTATATTTTTCATGTAATCAGAATGATTCAAGTGAATCATTGCGTCAACATGAAGAATTTTCCTAGTAATTTATTTAATTGTTACATCAATATATTGAGTCTGGGGGCCCGGCACTACCCATATCTAGTAAGAGCTTCTCGGATTGGGGCAAAACTTTGCCGATGCGCCGGCGTCACGCCGAGACGTGAAATAGCCTCGCGGTGCTCTTTCGTGCCATAGCCCGCATTCCGTTCCCAGCCATATCCCGGGTAGCGTTTGGCAAGATCTGACATCATCCGATCGCGGGTAACCTTGGCTACGATGGAGGCCGCAGCGATGGAAAGTGAACGTCCGTCGCCTTTGACCACGGTCATCACCTTGCAATCAAGATCCGGCGCCCGGTTTCCATCAACGAGAGCAGTTGCGGGACGGGCCGGCAGCGCGTCCACAGCGCGCCGCATTGCAAGCATCGTCGCATGAAGGATGTTCAGCGCATCAATTTCGTCCGGCGTCGCGATCCCGACACCAAGCTGGGCGATCGGCTCAATCTCCGCCAAAAGCGCCTCCCGCACCCTGCCCTTCAACTTCTTCGAATCGTCCAACCGGCAGGACAGAACCGTCGGCAGGTCAACCGGCAAGATTGCTGCCGCCGCCACCACAGGACCGGCCCAGGGTCCGCGGCCCGCTTCATCGACACCCGCCACCGACCCCGTGACGGAACGTTCAAGCGAAAAATCAGGCATCTTCGGGTGGGTCTCGGTCGATCTGCGGGGTCGTTACTCTGCGCTTCTGCAACCGTTCGCGAATATTACGTCGCGCACGAGCGCCGAAGATTTCGGCACGGGTCAATATCCAGTAGACCGCGTCATAGAGCACCTTGCTGTTCCGCCTGGTAAACCGCCACTCCCGGAAATATACGAGACGCAACAACCCGCCGAGAGTGTCCATTCGGGCAACCGCGCGGTGCTGCACCCGCCGCGCACTGTTCATCCAAAGCGGACTGGTGACAAGGGACAGGACGGTAACTGCGACGATCAGCCGATGCAGGTCCGTATCGATGATCGCGCTATCGAGAGCGACACCACCGAGAATGAATCCGAACTCGCCGATCTGTGCGAGGAACAGCCCGGATAGAAACGCATGCTGCCACGTCTCACCCATGGCGCGGAAAATCGCCGTGTTGAGCGCGGTCTTGAAGATCGTCACGAACGCCCACAGCAGAAGAACGAGCCCAATATTCTCCCACAGATATTGAAGGTCTATCAGCAGGCCAATCGACAGAAAGAACGTCATCAACAGGATGCTTTCGATCGGTTTTGCAGCCTCGAACAGCTCATGCCGCTGATGGCTGCTGCCGACCACCAAGCCGGCTAGGAAGGCCCCAAAAACCGCTGAAATGCCAATCATGCCCGCCACCGCCGCCACCGCAAAACACCAAGCCAAGGCGGCCACCGGCCGCAAGTCGAACTTGCCGAGCGCAAGCTTGGCGAAAGGCAGATTGATTTTGCGATCGCGCGCTAGATAACGGATCAGGACGACCAGAAGGATGACCGCGATGACAATTTCGACGAGCACGAATGCGTTAAATTCGTCGCCTGCCAACCCGGCGAGCACGATCATCATCGGCGCCACCGCGAGATCCTGCGCAATCAGCACACCGACTGCAATTCGCCCGGTTCGCTGACGCAGGGTGCCGATATCCTCCATCATCTTCACTGCCACCGCTGTACTTGACAGCGCCAAGACAAATGCGAATAGCAAGACATGCGTCGTCGGCCATCCTAGGGCGTAGCCGAGAAACAACATCGCAACGAGACTGACGAGGATCTGTAGCCCGGTACTGAATCCCGCGCCCCGCCACATTCGCCGGAAACTTCGGACCGATAGTTCCATACCGATGATATAAAGAAGCATCAGTACGCCGAGTTCGGCCAAGGCGGCGATCTGACCTCGATCGCCAACGAGGCCTAGCCCCGAAGGACCAAGGATTACACCGGCGAGTATGTAGCCGACGATGGCGGGCTGATTTAGCCGGGCCATGGCCATTCCGCATAGAGTTGCGGCGGCCACGACAAAGGCCAATCCGGTCAATTCAATATTGTGTTCCATGCGAGGGCGAGATTAGCACGTATAGGTGCCGTTCGGTTGATTAACGGCCAAGGGCTTCGCGTCGACCGCAAATTACGCCACAGTGGCGGGGCGCAACGAAAAGAAACACGCAAAGAAGGCGGGGTACAAGGACCGGAGAACGAAGCAGTGCTGAGTTAGAAATGTCATAAGTATTAATGAATTGTCTGGCCACGCGGAAGCCTTTCTATGTCGGAATCAACATGGAATGGAACCAGTTCGAGGGGTTCGACCCGGGTAATGCCGACCAAAATGTTTCGGACTGCCCCTTCTCGGCGCAGCATCGCCTGCGCCACTGCAATCAACGCGGTCCTAAAGACTGGACTGCTCCGGGATACAGCACCGCGACTCGGTTCATCCGAGACGACAAGAACGGCAACCTCTTGGGCTGCCACCTTTCCGATGAAAAGTGGCGCCAGAGAAATAACCACAAGGCTTCCGGCAATGCCCAGGCACTTGTATATCGACACGGTAGCTACTCCATAGGCGAAGGGCAGCGGACCGTCAGCCTATCCCGCTATCCGCTTTACAGTAAAGCTCCGGACAACCGCAACGCGGCGCATCAAAACAAATCGAGCTGATCTCCCGCCCGGGGCGGCCTGCGGAACTGTTTGAGATCAAGGTCGAGCACGCGCTTATCCAATCCGTATTTCCGAAGCGCCAGCCTGTACCTCTGACGAAGCAAATCAGCATATGGTCCAGACCCGACGGCCCTTTGACCCCATCTGGAATCGTACATCGCGCCGCCACGTGTCTGTTTGACCAGATTGAGGACATGAGCTGCCTTATCTGGAAAATGTGTCTCAAGCCATTCCCTAAAAAGATCGGCAACCTCCAGCGGCAAGCGCAACATGACATATCCGGCACCAGTCGCCCCGGCACGCGCGGCGGACTCCAAAATCTTTTCGAGCTCCATATCGTTGAGTGACGGGATTATCGGCGCGGCAAGCACACCGGTGGGAATTCCCAAAGCGGATAAAGAGCCGATTGCGGCAAGTCGCTTCGGCGGTGTCGGTGCTCGGGGCTCTAACTTTCGAGCAAGATTACGATCAAGCGTGGTGACGGAGAGGGTTACCGCCGCCATTCCCTTAGCTGCCATCGGCCCGATGATG
Source organism: Alphaproteobacteria bacterium UBA6544 (assembly GCA_002434595.1). GTDB lineage: Bacteria > Pseudomonadota > Alphaproteobacteria > UBA8366 > UBA8366 > UBA6544. The sequence goes on from DJKK01000156.1 coordinate 4,893, forward strand.
TCTGCGTCTCTCAACACCAAGTCTGATTTGGTGACGATGCCGAATGGGTGATTGTATTCCGCTAGGACTTCCAGAATCTGGCGCGTAAGGCGCTGCTCGCGTTCGACGGGTTGATAGGGATCCGTATTGGTTCCCAACGCTATGACATCCGGGCGATACTTCGGGTCATCCAACTCTTTCCGCAGACGCTCTGCAGCATCAGGTTTATAGAAGAGCCGCGACTCGAAATCGAGGCCTGGCGACAATCCATAAAAGGCATGCGTCGGTCGCGCAAAGCAGTAACTGCACCCATGCTCGCATCCACGATACGGATTGATCGAACGGTCAAACGGAACGTCCGGCGAGTTGTTCCGTGCAATCACCGTGCGGGCAGTATCAACGGAGAGAGTGGTCGTAACGCGTTCCCGCTCGTCGCTCTCAAGCGACCAACCATCGTTGATCGCGAAACGGTCCATCCTCTCGAAGCGTCCCACGCGATTGCTAACCGCGCCTCGACCCTTGTGGGCCTGTTTTGGTAATTGCCAATCCATAGTACGTTTGTATAGAACAAAACACAAACATTCAATTGCTGATGATAAGGCCTCCACACTCCAATCTGTGAATTCAGCATGCTACAACCCTCGCAATGGCTGAATTAAGCATCATCATTCCAACGTTTAATGCGATACCTGTGCTCGGTCCGACGCTTGCCGCCTTGGCGCAAATGGAAACTGTCGGCCTGGTTAAGGATGTTGTCGTCTCAGACGGTGGATCCACGGACGATACAGCCGGTGCCGCGCGAGAAACGGGCGCAATCTTCGTCGAAGCGGAACGTGGTCGGGGACCCCAGTTGCAAACAGGCGCCGACGCAGCAACCGGTGACTGGCTCCTGTTCCTACACGCCGACACGGTGCTGGCAGCTGGTTGGGCCGATGTTGTCCGCGCGTTTATAGACCGGCCGGCCGCAAACGAGCAGGCAGGATATTTCACCTTCGTGCTCGACGACCCATCACCACAGGCGCGCCGTATCGAACGTCTTGTCCGCTGGCGCAATCGGGTGTTTGCGTTGCCCTATGGCGATCAAGGGTTGCTGCTGCATAAATCGCTTTTCCGGCGCATTGGCGGATATCGATCCTATCCATTGATGGAGGACGTCGATATCGTCCGCCGGCTTGGCAGGCAACGTCTGAGACCACTTGACGGGGAGGCAATCACCTCGGCCGTCCGGTATCGCGCCGATGGGTATTGGCGCCGCCCAGCCCGGAACCTGTTTTGCCTTGGACTTTACTATCTCGGCATATCACCCAAGACGATCCGGCGAATATACGAATGAGACAACGACATCTGATCGTCTTCGCCAAGCCACCTCGGATCGGCCGAGCGAAGCGTCGACTTGCCGCAGACATCGGCACGACAGATGCGATCCGGTTTTATAGGTCCACCTTGGCGGCGACGCTCCGGCGTCTCGGTGGGGCCCCCCACTGGCACACTTGGCTGTTCGTCGACAAAGGTGACGCCCGGTGGCCAAGAGGAATATCGCGGCATAGGCAAACGTCTGGAAATCTCGGAACCCGGATGGAGAAAGCTCTGCGGTCAATGCCGCCAGGGCCCGTGGTGCTTATCGGTTCCGATATTCCGGATGCCCGCCCGGACGACGTGCGCGCCGCATTTCGCATCCTCGAAAACAGGCATGCCGTCTTCGGTCCCGCAACAGATGGCGGCTACTGGTTGGTCGGTCTAGCGCATGCGCGAGCGGCGCCCAGGCTATTCGAGAGCGTTCGATGGTCGACTGAACATGCACTCGCAGATACGCTCCGTAATATCTCGAGACCGCGCGGCTAT
>DJKK01000008.1 GCA_002434595.1 Alphaproteobacteria bacterium UBA6544
ACGGCCGCGACAGCGCCGCCTCGAGATCCATAAACGGCCTAGCGCGCATCTCCTCATCGCGCGGGTCATAGACCATCAAGCTATCACTCAATACGGCGAGATCCTCGAGGCTCCGCGCCAACGGTCCGACATGGTCCAGCTTACGAGAAATCGGGCTAACGCCAGTGCACGATATAGAACCAAAGGTCGGCTTGTATCCATAAATGCCGCAGAATGATGCGGGTCGAAGCGTTGACCCCGCCGTCTGGGATCCCAGTGCCAACGGTACCATGTTATCGCCTACAGCTGCGCAAGAGCCGCTCGATGAACCGCCGGGTGTGCGTTCCGGGTCGTGCGGATTCCGCGTCTTTCCCGGAGTCATCATAGCAATTTCGGTGGTCACGACCTTCCCCAGGATAACTGCGCCTGCCTGACGCAACAACTGCGTTGCAAATGCATCCGATGCAGGCCGGCGGTCGGCAAAGCGTTTGCTTCCGTATTCGGTCGGCATGTCGCACGTATCAAAAATGTCCTTAAGCGCGACTGGTACGCCGTGCAGCGGCCCAAGGGCAGCTCCAGCAGCGCGAACGCGATCGCGTTCACGGGCTTGTTCGAGAGCGTAGCCGGGATCCAGATAAACCCAAGCTTCTACTGCGGGTTCCCTTTCCTCAATCCGCGCAAGGCACGCTGTAGTTAGGTCCTCGGATGTGAAGTTACCTGCGGCCATACGCGCCCGTGCTTCACTTGCGGTCAACTCGTTCAAGGCAAGATCCGCCATGACGCCACTCCCGTGTTCTACAAAGGTCTTCGAATTGCTTTTACAAACCTAGCATCCGGAGGGCATAGCGGTAGTCGGAAGTGCGTTTCCAGAGCTCAACAACTTCTTCTTCAGCATCTGTCGGCACGCGGGAAAAAGCCGGACTGCATTCTCGATAACCTTATTTGAAAGGCGTAACAGTCCGATAGCAACAGATGCGATCTCAAAGACACTTTCCAAATCGGCTCGCTCGAAGCTCGCCGCAGGTCACAAGCTAACTCGGGCGTTTTCCACCACCAAGGCAATCTGGCGATTCACGCACAACGCCACCCTTTCGCTCCCACTCCTCGGGTGTCAACGTTTCCATGCTTAATGCATGTAAAGGCCCTGCGAGCTCATCCTTAAGAATTCCGTTGACTGTCTGATGACGCCTGACACGAGGAACACCGTCAAAGGAATCAGTAACAATCACCAATTTAAAATGTGATTCCGACCCCGGTGGCACGCTATGCATATAACTCTCATTCATAACCGTTAGATAACTCGGCGATAGAGCTTCGGTAATCTTATTTTCGATAGTCTCTTGCACATTCACGACCGTTCTCCGTCACTGCGTCGGGATAATTGTAACATGATACCGGGAATCACAATTTCCAAGTCGACACTATATGTCGTTATATTCTGGTCCAACGCGCCGATATCTAGTAAGAATATATCTTGGAAACTCCCAGCGACGCACCGCGGAAAAGTGGCCGAGCATACAGACGAGACTTTCTACAGAAGCTTGTATCGAATTCGCCGAGTAGAGGAAGAAATTGTCCGCCTCTACCCTTCGGATCGCATCAAGAGCCCGGTACACCTGTCCATCGGTCAAGAATCCGTTTCTGTTGGTGTCTGTGCGGCGCTCTCGACAAATGACATCGTCTTTGGAACCTATCGCGGACACGCACTCTATCTTGCGAAGGGGGGCGATCTCAATTCCATGATGGCGGAGTTGTTCGGCAAACGCGACGGCAGTGCCCGCGGCAAGGCAGGCTCGATGCATTTGATCGACCTTGGAGCCGGCATGATGGGAACCTCAGCGATTGTTGCAACGACGATACCGCATGCCGTCGGGTATGCGTTGGCGATCCAGATGCGCCGCGAAAACCGGATTGTTGCGGTATTCTTTGGCGACGGCGCTTCTGACGAAGGCGTCTTCCACGAAAGCATGAATTTTGCCGCATTGAAGAAACTGCCAATCCTCTTCGTCTGCGAAAACAACGGCTATGCGATCTATTCGCCGGTAAGCGACCGAATGCCAGCAGATAACTTCTGCGAACGTGCTGAGAGTTACCGTATCCCGTCGACTCGGGTTCAAAGCGGTAAAACAACTGAGATACGGGATGCCGCTGCGCATGCCGCTGTAGCCATCCGGAAAGGGAACGGTCCGCAGTTTCTCGAATGTCTTACCGCGCGGTGGCGCGACCATGTGGGACCAGACGAGGATCGCATTTGGAATTACCGCCCCGACAGCGAGTTGGATGACTGGATCGCACGCGACGATGTCGCGGCAACAGCGAGCCGAATCGATCAAGCGCGACGTAGCGCAATCGAAGCTGAAGTCGAAAGGGAAATTGCGGACGCCATCGCTTTTGCGGAAGCGAGCCCATACCCAGCGATGGAGGAGCTTAACGAGCATGTCTTCCGCTGACCGAGAGCTTACCTACAGCGAAGCCCTGCATGAGGCCGTCCGTCAGGAAATGTCACGTAATTCCGACGTGTTTGTTTTCGGTCTTGGCGTCGACGACGCTAAAGGTATGTACGGCACGACCGCGGGGTTACACGAAGAATTCGGCACAGAGCGAAATTTTGACACGCCTTTGGCAGAAGACGCCATGACTGGTGTGGCTATCGGTGCAGCGCTTGCCGGAATGCGACCAATTCACGTTCATCAGCGTATGGATTTCCTACTGCTGTGCATGAATCAGCTCATCAACATCGCCGCCAAAGCGTCTTACATGTATGCTGGCGCATGTCATGTCCCGATCGTCGTGCGCGGGATTATTGGCCGCAGTTGGGGGCAAGGCGCGCAACACAGCCAGGCGTTGCATTCATTCTTCATGCATGTGCCCGGTATCAAAGTGGTCGCACCGACGACGCCGCATGACGCGAAGGGTTGTCTGATCGCCGCCATCCGCGATGATAATCCTGTCATCTTTATGGAACACCGTATGCTTTACGGTAACCGCGGGGTGGTTCCCGAGAACGACTACGAAGTACCCTTTGGCCAGGCACGTATACTTACAAGCGGCAACGACGTGACCATCGTCGGCGTTAGTCACATGATCGTCGAATGCCTGCGCGCCGCCCATGTCTTGCGTGAAGCCGGCGTGTCGGCGGAGGTCATAGATCCAGTCAGCCTTGCGCCACTCGATATAGATACAATCGCCGCGTCCGCCCGTAAGACCAAGCATCTACTGGTGGTCGACACTAGTTGGACCACTTGCGGCACCGGTAGCGAAATCCTCGCTCAATTGGTGGAAAGTCTCGGCGAAGAGGGCATTCCCAAAATGAAGCGGATGGGCTACGCACCAACACCCTGCCCAACAACACGCCCCCTTGAGGACATCTACTACCCGAGTGGCCAAACGATTGCGGAAGCTGCCCATGCTCTTGTGAGAGGCAGGGATTGGACCGCACCACAGATCGAAGCACGCGAAATTTCGGAATTCCGCGGGCCGTTCTAGGAAAGACTAAGTGATGTCGGAACGCGAGAAACTCAAACGCCAAGTGTTCGAAGCTGTCGAAGCGTATTGCTCGGCCGCGCATGATTTCTCGTTTGACAGCACCGCACCAATCGTGCGTCTGCACGAACCCACATTCTCCGCCGACGAAATCAACGCCGCACTAGATTGCATGCTCACCACACAGGTGACGATGGGCACGAAGGTGAAAGTCTTTGAGAAGTCATTTTGCGCGCCCTTCGGCCACAGGAACGGTGTCATGTCGAATTCCGGCTCGTCGGCCAATCTTCTTGCAATCGCGGCACTCGCCAACCCCGATGCAAGAGACGCGTTACGCCCAGGTGACGAAGTGATCGTCCCAGCACTCTCTTGGTCGACAACGGTATGGCCGCTGGTCCAATTGGGGTTGGTGCCCGTCATCGTCGACGTTGACCCGAAAACACTGAACATTGAAACAAACGCCTTGGAAAGGGCGATCGGCCCCAAGACACGCGGGGTCATGATCGTCCATGTCTATGGCAACCCTTGCGACATGGATGCCATCAGCACTATTTGCGACAACCATGAGCTGGTTCTGATCGAGGATTGCTGTGAAGCGCTCGGCGCCTCTTTCGGGGGCTCACCTGTCGGCGCCTTTGGCCGCTTCGGTACCTTCAGTTTCTATTTTTCGCACCACATGACAACTCTCGAAGGTGGTATAACCATCGCCCAAGGCGCTGATGACGCCGAATTGATGCGTATACTGCGCGCTCACGGCTGGATCCGCGAGGTCGAGGATCAAGAGCATTGGCGTCGACGATACCCGAACATCCACCCACGGTTCCTGTTCGTGAACCTCGGCTATAATTTGCGCGCGACGGAGCTTCAGGGCGCCATGGGGATGGTGCAATTGCCGAAACTCGATGGGTATGTAAGCGCACGAAGAACCAGTGCCCAATGGCTGCTGGATCGCCTAGAAAGGCATGCAGAACTCCTGCAACTTCAATCCGAGACAGCTGGAGGCTATCATTCTTGGTTTGGGTTTCCGATCACTGTCTCTTCCAATGCTCCGTTTGACGTAGACGACATCACTACGGCGCTTAACAAGAAGGGCATCGAGACCCGCCCGATCATTTGCGGCAATATTGCGCGTCAACCCGGCCTGCAGATGTACCCCCACCGTGTCTACGGTGACCTCACACATTCAGACGCCGTGATGGCGCGTGGTTTCTCATTCGGCAACCATCAGGATATCGACAGGGTTGCAAGTGCCTACATCGCGGATGCCATCGACGAATTCGTGGAGGCGTTGTAATGCTTAAGACCCGTGCGCTCATTACCGGAATTACCGGTATGGTCGGTTCCCATCTCGCAGAGTTCCTGCTGGAAGCAACGGATTGGGATATCGATGGTATGTGCCGCTGGCGCAGCCCCCTCGACAATCTCGAATCTCTGATTCCCAAGATCAACGCGGGCGACCGGATCAGGTTACTATACGGCGACTTACGTGACACACTGGCGGTTCAAGACGTCGTTCGCAAATCGACGCCTGACTACGTATTTCATCTCGCAGCACAGAGTTACCCAAGGACGAGTTTTGAGAGTCCGCTCGACACACTGGATACGAACATTCAGGGAACCGCCCGTGTTTTAGATGCATTGCGGCTTTCCGCACCGGGCGCCATCGTTCATGTCTGCGCATCGTCGGAAGTGTTCGGCCGCGTTCCAAAGGACAAAATTCCCATCGACGAGGAATGCGGGTTTCATCCGGCATCACCGTACGCCATTAGCAAAGTGGGCACGGACCTTATCGGCCGCTACTACGCCGAAGCCTATGACATGACTGTCATGACAACCCGAATGTTCACCCATACCGGTCCGAGGCGCGGTGATGTTTTTGCTGAATCGACATTCGCCAAACAGATCGCGCTGATCGAGGCCGATCTCATTCCTCCAGTGCTCAAAGTTGGCAACCTTGATTCCCTTCGGACGATTGCCGACGTACGAGATGCGGTGCGCGCTTACTATATGCTGGTGACCGTCGAGCCGACACAGGGCGCGTATTACAACATTGGCGGTACGCATAGCTGCAGTGTCGGCGACATCCTCGAAAGCCTACTCTCCTACTCGGATGCAAAGAACCGAATTCGGGTGGAAACCGACCCGGAGCGTCTGCGTCCAGTCGACGCGGATTTACAGGTACCGGACACGACCAAGTTTCGCGAACACACAGGATGGACGCCAGAAATTCCTTTCGAGCAGACGATACAAGACCTGCTTGAGTACTGGCGCGCGCGCGTTGCCAGTGAAGGTAACCGTTTCCTCACACGCTAGCGGATCAACGTATGGGTTACTTCGACGGCAAAAACGTTCTCGTCACAGGTGGAACTGGCCTGATCGGCCGCCCACTAGTGGAGCGCCTACAAAGCGCTGGCGCAAAAATACGCGTAGTTTCGCTCGACGATCCAAGCCGCGCGCCGGAAGGCGTCGATTTCCAACGCGCGGACCTTCGGGAGTTCTCAAGCTGCGTCGAAGCGGCGAAAGGAATGGACGTGGTGTTCAATCTCGCCGGCGTGAAAGGATCACCGGCCATGGCGAGCCGGCGACCGGCAAGCTTTCTCGTCCCCACGATCACTTTCTCTTACAACATGATGGAGGCCGCGCGTCGACAGGGTGTCGAACGTTATCTCTATACCAGCTCCGTCGGCGTATACGCTCCAGCGGAGCACTTTCGGGAGGACGATGTCTGGAGCACCTTCCCTTCGCCCAACGACCGATTTGCAGGATGGGCAAAGCGGATGGGAGAATTGCAGGCGGAGGCTTACGGCATCGAATACGGCTGGGACAAAATTTCAATCGCCCGGCCGGCGAATGTGTACGGCCCTTACGACAATTTCGACCCCGAAAACGCAATGGTTATTCCGTCCCTGATCCATCGAGCGCTGAACGGCGAATCTCCACTCACCGTTTGGGGTGACGGCACGCCTATCCGCGACTTCATACATGCGCGTGACGTCGCGCGCGGCATGATGATCATGGTGGAGAACGGCGTTAACGAACCGGTAAACATGGGAAGTGGGACCGGCGTCTCGATCCGTAGCATTGCCGAAGCCGTTGTTTCCAATCTTCAGAAGGAGACAGAAATCGTCTGGGATACGTCGAAACCCTCGGGGGATCGCATTCGTCTAATGGACACCGGGCGCGCCGAAGCCCACGGGTTTTCTCCCGAAATTACGCTCGCCGAGGGTATCGAGGAAACGATGTCCTGGTATGCCGAACATGGAGATCTTTCAGGATCCCGCTATAACGCGTTCACTGAATCGACGCTACGCCCTGATGGCTGACCGCATTTTGGTGACGGGTACGGGCAGCGGACTTGGTCAAGCTCTGTTGGAACAACTCGGCACTTCCGGACTAACACGCGCAGACGATCCCGCCGCACTCAGAGAGAGCACACCCTACGACGCTATTGTCCACTGCGCTTTTGATCACTCTCCCAAAGATGACGCAGAAAAAATTGAAGCGAACCTCAACCTCTTCGAGGCAGTCCGATCGATCCCCTGCCGGCGCTTCGTCTACATTTCCTCAATCGACGTCTACCCTAAAGGGAAAGGCCCGAAACTGGAGAACCAACAGGTATTGCCTGCACCGACCGACGACACCTACCGGACCATCAAACTTGCGTGTGAAGCGCGTCTGGAAAACAGCGACGAGAACAACCTAATTTTGAGGCCGACCGCCCTTCTCGGTAAGACAGCCCGCCCGAACAGCCTGATTCGAATGCTTCAGGATCCTAACTGTTCACTTTCATTGGCGCCCGATTCACGCTTCAACTACGTGACGCATCACCAGCTCGGCGCCTTCATACTCCGTGCGCTCCACGATGGCCTAAGCGGCGTTTACAATATTGCAACGACCGGCAGTCTCGGGTTGCGCGAGGTCGCGGAAATTTTGGCGACATGCCCACAATACGGTAAATTCCACTATGACGTCGGCGACATCGACAATCGAAAAGCCCGGTCGGTCCTGCCCGAACTCGCTCGAAGCACACGCGACATCGTAGAGGAATACATGCAGGCGTGCGAATAATGGCAACTCGACGCATTATGGTGTGTGGCGCGACTGGGTTTATCGGTCGCAACATCGTCAAGCGGCTATCCCGACAACCCAACATCGAGCTCTTGGCAATTGA
>DJKK01000168.1 GCA_002434595.1 Alphaproteobacteria bacterium UBA6544
TGTCGACAATGATGTCGTGTTGCGGGTTCGGTTCCGGGTCGGGTGGACCTTCGGCACCCCATTCGTCCGGTCGGCGCACAAAGGCCGTCTTGAATCCGACAGCCTTGGCGGCGTCGAGGTCAAAGTTATGGCACGCCACCATCAGGCATTCGCCGGCATCGAGCTGCAGAAACCGAGCACATGTCTCATAGGCCTCGGGTAGGATCTTGTATTTGCCGATGGCTTCGCACGAAATCACCGCGTCCCAGCTCAGGCCGTTGCGGCGTGCGGTATCGATGATGATACGGAAGCTCAGGATAGTGAAGGACGCGCAGATGAATTTCTCTCGCAGTCGGGGCAGCGTTCCCGGGAAATCCTCCCAGCACTGAAAGTCGTGGGCGCGATCCCACCAGATAGCCCGGCGATCTGCTTCCGTGAAGGCGTCGAGACCATGCTCGGCGCAGACCTCGTCGAGGGACATGCGGTGCGAATCGTCGAAATTATATGCGGGCGGCTCGTTCTCACCGAGGCGCAGTATGCGGCTCAGCGATTTGCGTCGCATTTCATTGGCCAAGGCCGCCCAATCCCGCTCGACCCCGTGTTTGGCACCGGTTTCACCTAGCGCTGTGCGGAATCCAGTGTGCCAGTCGAGTATTGTTCCACCCGTATCGAAGGTCAGTGCCTTCACATCATCAAGACCCATGGTCGATGAACTCCAAATATCTGGTTGTCATTTTCTTGAATGCTTTCACGCAAAACCCGCGGAGACAAGGAACGGTTCCGTGATTCCTTGTCAGTACAGAGTTATCGATTTGCTTCAAATCACCGTGAATAGGCGATCGCCTTGACCCGGTAACTTGTCGAGATCGAATGCAGTTCGGATTTGATGAAAAACCGGTTCGTTTTCAAGGTCGTTTTCCACGAGTTTCTTAGATCCCATCCATCAACCTGGAAAGCTCCTTCCCTCCGCAGAGCTCTCGTCCAGCAGCACGATAGCCTCATGCCTGTGGTCTGTCTTGATACGTGAGAAGAGCGGTTCGACCTGTTCGCGAAACCACTTCAGGATTTGAAAAAGTGGCCGCCACCATAAAGCAACAAGACCGTAATCTACTGGCTTGGATTAAAGTCCTATGCTTCTGCCAGCAATTTTGTGAGTTCCGCGTCCGACATCCTGTGGCTCGCGCGGCTTAGGTACAGCAGTTAGTGGATGGCGTTCATTTGGCTACCGACTATCCAATGGTCCAGCCGCCGTCGACCAGCAGCGACGCGCCGGTGATCATGGCGGAGGCATCGGACGCGAGAAATACGATCGCGCCCATTAGGTCTTCGACCTGGCCGGTTCTTCCGAGTTTGATCTTGCTCCGCACGGCTTCACTGAATTCCGCATCTTTGAGCATCTCTTTGGCGAGAGGTGTTTCAATGAAGGTCGGCGCAATGCTATTCACCCGGATGCCGTTGGGAGCCAACTCCATTGCGAGTGACTTGGTGAGGCCTTCGAGGCCCCATTTCGAAGAGCAATATACCGTCCGCAATGGTCCGCCGACATGGCCCATCTGCGATGAGATGTTGATAACGGAGCCCGGTTTCTCCGCCGCCAAGAGCCCGTTCGTGATGGCTTGAGCCACGAAATAGGCGGCGCGCAGGTTGAGGTCGATTACCGTGTCGAAATCGTCTTCCGTTGTCTCCGCCATCGTCTTGGGACGGTTGGTGCCGGCATTGTTGATCAGGATATCGAATGGTCCGTTCTCCGAGACCATCCGGCGCATTTCATCCAAGTCGAGGACATCGAGCACCAAGGGCTTCGCGCTGCCGCCGTCGGTTCGGATCGCCTCGGCAGCCTCGGTAATTCCGGCCTCGGTTCGCGACACAAGATGCACATGTGCGCCATGCTCGGCGAGCGCTGCGGCCGCGGCCAGTCCGATCCCCCGACCTGCTCCAGTGACCAATGCGCGCCGTCTGTCCAGACGGAACGAAGGCGTCTTCGGCACTTCCATGAATCAGGATGTCCTTTCGCCGCGAATTGTAATGCGATGCATGACCCGGCGTTGGCCATAGTAGTCATTCAATGCCATGTGCTGCACGCAGCGATTGTCCCAAAAAGCGAGGGTGCCAACTTTCCATCGTAGGCGGCAGGTAAATTCGGGGCGTGTCGAATGGTGCCGCAGAAAATCGAGCAGGGGCTCGCTTTCTTCCTCACTCATCCCGACGATATGCCGGGTTATCCGGTCGTAGCAGATGTAGAGCACCGGTTTGCCGGTCTCCGTGTGTGGACGGACAAGAGGGTGTTCTGCGGGCTCCGCCGGTTTCTCCGGCTCCTTCAGCTTGCCGCGCATAACGGACGAACGGCCTTTCTTCTTGTCATAAAGGTTGAACGTGTGGAGCGGTGAAATTGCCTCCTTCAGGCCGTCGGATAGCGTTTCATAAGCGAGATAGAGGTTTGCGAACATTGTATCGCCACCGGCAGCTGGCACTTCCTTGGCGTAAAGCATTGTTCCCATGGCGGGCGTGGGCGTGAACATCTGATCGGTATGCCAGTTGCCGCCAAAGGTATGGGTGTCCTCCGGGTTTTTCACGATTTCAATGATCTCCGGATGATTGGCTAACCCGGGCATGTAGGGGTGAAAATGTGGTTCTCCCCATCGTCTTGCGAGGGCGAGTTGCTGCACCGGCGTGATGTCTTGATTCCGGAAATAAATCATCCCGTGATCAAGCAGGATATCGTGTATGGCGGCGAAGGTTTCATCGTCGACATCGCGTAAGTCCGCGCCGCGAATTTCTGCACCCATGGCGCCTGACAGAGGAACGGCTTCGAGCGTCATTCGGCCGCCTCTGATGTCGTTTCAAGACCGACGACCGGACCGCCTTTGATGGTGATCCGGTGCATGACCCGGCGGTGGTCAGGGTAGTCGTCGAGCGCCATGTGGAGAAGGCACCTGTTGTCCCACATGCCGAGAGTGCCCGGACGCCAACGAACCCGGCATGTGAATTCTGGCCGGGTTATATGATCCAACAAATAGGCAATCAGGGGGCGGCTTTCTTCCGGCGTCATACCCGCGAAGTGCCGTGTCGTCTGCATCGCATTGAGATAGAGCGCCGGCTTGCCGGTTTCCGGATGCACGCGAACCAAGGGATGCGTCGCTACCTTAGCGGGGACATCCTGTTCCGGAATTTTCTCCGACATACGCCGAGACCGCGTGGCCTGCTTGTCGTATTGATTCACCGTTGAGAGCCGGCCCACCATCGCCTTCATCCCTTCCGACAAGGCTTCGTAGGCCAGTGTCAGGCTCGCGAACAGGGTGTCGCCGCCGGCAAGCGGGACTTCCTTGGCATAAAGCATCGTTGCCATCGCCGGTGTCGGAGTGAAGATCTGATCGGTGTGCCAATGATCGCCGAAGCGGTTTCGCTCTCCAGCTTCCTTGACGATCTCCATAATCTCCGGTTGATCCGGCAGGCCTTTCAAATAGGGATGCAGATGGATCTCACCCCAGTGTTTCGCAAAGGCGACTTGTTGGTCCGGTGTCAGGTCTTGATCGCGAATACAAATCACACCATGGTCGAGCAGCGCCTCGCGAATGTCGGCGAACCCGGCCTCTCCGATCTTGTTCAAATCGATACCGGTAACCTCGGCGCCGATTGATCCTGACAGCGGTGAAATCTCGATAGCCATACGCCCGAAAATCCCTTCTTAGACGGTGCCCTCGGTCTTGAGAGCCGCTATGTCATCATCCGCCATGCCCAACCAATCTCTGAGAACATCCTCGTTATGTTGGCCCAAGAGCGGCGCCGGTTTCACCTTTACGTCGTTGCCGCTCATTTGCACAGGCCAAGCGGGCATCTTGACCTTACCGCGCGTCGGATGGTCGACCCATTGGAAAATTCCGCGCGTCTCGAAATCGGGGTTGTCCTGCAGTTCGACCGTGTCGTACACCGCGCTGCACGGAACACCTGCCCCACCGATGATCTTCATCGCTTCCGCTTTTGTGCGTGCCCGCGTCCAAGGTATCAGCATGGCGTTGATTTCATCCTTGTTCGCGTACCGGTCGCGCGCGGTTTCGAACCGCTGATCGCCGATCAACTCGGGCTGCCCTATGACCTCAAGCAGCCGGTGCCATTGACGGTTATTGGCGCGGTTGACGTAGATGTACACATAGTCGTTCGAGCCACCGGGCTTGCATGGGAAGAGACCCATCGGTGCGTTTCCACCCGTCACCACACCTTCTCCGGCGCGAGCCGAAGGTTTGCCCGTTTTCATCGTGTCGGAGAAGGCGAGACGCGCGTATTGCAGCATCGCATCCTGCATGGCGACGGTCAGGCGCTGGCCTACTCCGGTCTCTTTCTTTTGATAAAGCGCGCCGAGGATGCTGATCGCCATCAACATGCCCGTACCGGTATCGCCAAGTGTTGTGCCCGGCTTCAGGGGGCGGCCGTCGGGCTCGCCGGTGATCGACATGATGCCGCCCGCCGCTTGCCCGATCATATCGAAGGACAGGAACTTCTCGTACGGGCCGCCCTCGGCAAAGCCTTTGACCTGAGCGTAGATAATGCCAGGATTGATCGCCTTCACTTCATCGTAGCCGAGGCCGAGCCGTTCGATCACACCGGGTGCGAAGTTCTCGATCATTACATCGGCCTTGGTGATCAGTTGCTTGACCAATGCCAGTCCCGGTCCCGATTTTAGGTCGCAGGTCACACTCTTCTTATTAGCGTTGAAAATTAAGAAGTAATGGGCGTCGGTCACGCCGTCTTCCGAAGCGGCGAGGCGGCCCTGATCGCCCCCTTTTGGATTCTCAAGCTTCACGACCTCAGCGCCGAGCCAAGCCAGTGCTTCGGTGCAGGACGGACCTGCCTCGAACTGGGTAAGATCAAGAATGCGGACGCCCGACAGCGCCCCCTTGTCGTTCGCCAACATCGCCTAATCCTTTTTGCGAATCCATAGGTTGGTTATGAAGGTACGAACCGGAATGAGGATGGCAACATGAAAGTCCTGCAGACGCTGCCGCAGAATGACCTGAATGAAATTCCACAGGCCGCGAAGGCGGCGGAAGAAGTCGGTTTTGACATGGTATGCACCATGGAAAACCGACACGACCCGTTTCTAGCGCTTGGCGTGGCGGCGGTTGCGACCGAGAAGATTGCCCTCGGTACGGCGGTCGCCATTGCGTTTCCCCGCAGCCCCATGGTCGTCGCCAACGCGTGTTGGGACCTGCAAGTGGCGAGCAAGGGTCGGTTCGTTTTGGGGCTCGGCCCTCAGATCAAACCGCACAACGAGAAACGCTTCTCCGTACCCTGGTCTGCTCCGGTGCCGCGGCTCCGCGAGTATGTGAACGCACTCCGCGCCATCTGGCGCTGTTGGGAGACTGGTGAGAAGCTCGATTTTCGGGGGGAACATTACACTTTCACGCTGATGATCCCGAATTTCGTACCGCCGTCCACAGCGCAAGCACCGGTGCCGATCACGATCGCGGCGGTCGGCGAACACTCGCTCCGCCTCGCCGGTGAGGCATGCGACGGCGTCCGACTCCATCCCTTTTGTACGCGCGCCTATGTGGAGGATGTGGTGATGGCACGCCTGCGCGAAGGCATGGCGAAGACTGGACGCAGCCGCGAGACATTCGAGATTACCGGCGGCGGATTCGTTGCGACAGGTGCGACGGACGAGGAAGTCGAAGAGGTGGCCGAATGGGTGCGTTACCGTATCGCCTTCTATGGATCGACGCCGAGCTACTGGCCGGTTTTCGAACATCATGGGTACGGGGACCTCGGGCGCAAACTGAACGCCATGACCAAGGACGGCAAGTGGGACGAGATCGCCTCGGAAATTCCGGATGACTTGTTGCACCTCTTTGCTGCCATTGCACGGTACGATCAGTTGACGGCCGCGCTTGAGACGCGCTTTGGCGGCGTCTGCGATTCCGTCTATGCCAGCACGTCGCAGGATATCCGGCCGGCGGTTCCGGCGGACGTGCTCCAGGATATTGCAAAAATCCCCACGGTTTTCGGAGGCTTTGCGAAGGATTGGTAGTGCGGCATCGTAGCTGGTAGTGTCGGGCTGCGATTTCGAAGGGACCTGGCGCCACCCGTCAACGGCTGATTTTAGCCTCTTGGTTCTCACCGGGCTGCTCTCGGGGCTGGCGCACTACCTGCTGATCGAAACTTTAGTTCTGACCGTTGCGGTCGTCGTCGCGCCGTTTCGTTACTTGGCGTCGGCGCGGGGCCGTACTGATCGGGTTTTTCATATGGGATGAACTACCGACGGAGCCCGACTGGCTCGGAATACTCCTTATCGTCGGTAGTAGCATTTTCATCATTCATCCCGCCGCGAGCTGGCAAGGCTAGGAGAACGCTTAGTTCTGCGTTTCCAATGTATGCATGCGACAAATCACCAGCGTGACATAGGGCGTCGATGCGTACATCCTAAATAAAAAAATGAAGCAGTCGGCGCGCAATGGATAGTGGTTTGGATGGATCGGGGAATGGTAGACTGGCGGCTTTAGATCGCCGGGTCCAGGAGGATCTGTCCGCCCTCTGTTATCCACCGAAAAACTGGATACCACCGACGAAGAAGGTCGATGGAGAAACTGTATACGACGTTGTGATCATTGGCGGTGGTATGGGCGGCCTTGCCGCCTGTTTCGCGCTTTTCCGTGTGGGCATCCGGAATTTACGCATCCTCGATCAGGCGGAAGAAAATTCAGAAGGCCCTTGGGTAACCTACGCCCGCATGGACACCTTGCGCTCTCCAAAACAACTCCTCGGACCAGCCTCGGGCCTGCCGTCGCTGACCTTTCGGGCTTGGTACACGGCGCAATACGGCGAAGCAGAATGGGAGCGACTGGATAAAATACCTCGCACCATGTGGATGGACTATCTGATCTGGTATCGCCGCACGCTTTTAATTCCTGTTGAGAACAATGTCGCTGTCGACATTGTTTCACCCGACGGAGACCTGCTGAAACTGGTGCTTTCCGGGTCGGGCGCCGATGAGACCGCGATCTGGGCGCGGCGTGTGGTTCTGGCGACTGGTCGGGAAGGATTGGGCGAGCCGATCCTTCCCGGTTTTATCGAGAACGTCCCTGGCGCGCGTTGGGCCCATTCGTCCGCACAGATTGATTTTGCGGCCATAAAGGGCAAACGGGTTGTGGTAATCGGTGCAGGTGCGTCCGCGGTCGAGAATGCGGCGGAAGCGCTCGAGGCAGGCGCGGATGAGGTACGTCTCTTGGCGCGGCGTGAAGAGATGCCGCAGATCAACAAGATGATGGGGATCGGATCGCCGGGATTTGTGGCGGGCTTTCCGGAACTCCCCGATGAATGGCGATGGCGTTATCTGCATTACAATAATGTTGCACAAACACCGGCGCCACGCGGTTCAACATTGCGGGTGAGCCGCCATGCAAACGGTTACTTCCATTTCGGCGTCACGATTTCACATGTCGAAGAGTTGGATGATGGTCTCCTGCTGACGACGACTGATGGCCGGCATTTGGAGACTGATTTCATCATCCTCGGTACGGGCTTCGACACCGATCCCATGAAGCAGCCGGTCCTTGGAGGATACGCAGAAAATATCCTTCAATGGCGCAATCGATATACCCCGCCCGCTGGGCTCGAAGACGCGGGGCTGGCGAGTTTTCCCTACCTCAATCCTGATTTTTCGTTCCGGGAACGCGAAATCGGTGCGACGCCGTGGATCGAGAAAATTCATTGTTTCAACTATGGCTCCAAGATGTCGCTCGGTAATGTCAGTGGTGACATCCCTGCCATCAGCGAAGGGGCCGCTTGGTTGGCGCGAGGATTGGCCGCCAATTTCTATGGCGAGGATATTGAGCATCATTGGCAATGCCTACAGGATTACGGTACGCCGGAGCTGCGGGGCGACGAATGGACGCCAAGCGACTTTCCGAATTCCTGACCGGGCCTCACAAGGATCTGCGACATGAGCGATATATTTGACACCGCCGCCGTTCGGGCGAGCGGTTTGAGCACGCACCACGCACTGGCCGCCGCACTTTTAGGTCGGAAAGACATCCTGACGATGACCCAGCAGGCGCATGACGCCGCGCTGACGCCGGATGCGTCGGGTGGATTGTCCCATGGGGAGCGCGCGGGGCTTGCCTGCCGGATGGCGCGGCTGAATAGTGAAGAGGGATTGGCGGCGCAATTTCTGGCGATGATTGGAAGCGATACGGTAGCGGTGCAGATTGCCGATCCCGGTTTCACCGGTGCTGCAGACAAGCGTCTGGCGGCCATCCTCCGTCACACCGATCTTGTCACACAGGATACCAAGGGCGTTGTTGCCGGCGACATAGCGGCGCTCACTAGTGCCGGGGTTTCCGAAGACGATATCGTCCGCTTGTCGGAACTTGTTGCCTTTGTGAGCTATCAGATACGTCTGACGGTAGGATTGCGCTTGATGGGAGAGGTGTTATGAGCGACGTGTTGCACGATTTCACGACAAAGGTTCCCCACTGGCGCCCGCGCGTCACGCCGATCAAGCTGGAAGACGCAACACCCGACCAGCTGGAGGCGCTAAAGGTTACTCCGTCGAATACGAAAGTGTCGGACTATGTCCTTGTCTTGGCCCGCGACAGCGAGACATTGCGCGAGCGAACGCCGCTCTTTAACGCCATCATGTACAATCGAGGTGGGATGTCGCGTGCCGAGCGTGAGCTTGGCGCCGTTGGTGCGTCGGTCGTCAATCGCTGCGTCTATTGCGCGGCCGTCCATGCGAGCCGTTACAACGTTTTGGCCAAGGACGAAGCGGTTATGGAGCGTATCTTCGCGGACGAAGAAAAAACGGAGCTGGATCCACGTCAGCAGGCGATCTTCGAATTTTCCGTCAAACTCTCCCAAACGCCTCCGGATGTCTCGAAAGCCGATATGGAAGGACTCAAGGCCGCTGGCCTCGAAGCGGATGAGATCCTCGACCTGGTTCTGTCATCGGCGCTGTTCGGTTGGGCCAATCGCCTGATGCACACTTTGGGTGATCCGGTGGAGAACGAGGATTAGCGGCCATTCCTACCCCCCGTAAGCACGCGGGATAAAGTTAGTCTCGACACGCAATACAGCAATTGCTTCGATCACGGCTGCGATTGATCGGATTTCCCGATCAATGCACTGGTTGTTTTCCGAAATGAGGCATAGATTACGGTCATAATACGCGCATTAATAAAGGCGAGCGACATAACCGCGGCGGATAAATATAGAGGATATCTGAGAGGGTTTAG
>DJKK01000167.1 GCA_002434595.1 Alphaproteobacteria bacterium UBA6544
CCGAGATCTCTACCAAAGTTACGATAAAATCGCATATACCGTAAAGCGACCTGCGTACCTTCGAAAGGTTTTCAAAAACGTCGATTAACTCACCTCTGTAAAACGATTTTTCAAGATTACTCATTTGAAGCCACTATTCGTAGTTCAGGCAGGGGAATTATGAATCGTCCCCCCGTATCGACGAAAGCGCGGTTGTTCTCGATTATTTGTTCCGCAAAGTTCCAGGCCAGAACCACAAAATCATCAACCGGATGCGAAGCAATGTGCGAAGCCGGCACAATAGGAACGTTGATGCCAGGACTGTAAAGGCCCTGTTTCCAGGGGCTGTCGTCCACGATATAGGCCATATCGTCGTGTCCCAAACCGAATTGGTGCATGAGCGTCGTCGCTTTCGCCGGCGCGCCATAGCCTGCAATCCTACGTCCTGCATTCCGAGACGCGGCGATCGTCTTCCGCATCTGTTGTCCCGCCTTTGAAATTTTTTCTTCAAACCGACGATACGTCTCTATGGAAAATAGCTGAGCTGCCTCCTCCGCCACCAGCAATTCCTGCAGGTCACGTGTCGGCGTACGTTCGCTTTCTTCAGGGGCGACGAAAATACGTATCGAACCGCCGTGACTCGCAACCCGTTCTGCATGAAACACCGTCAGACCATGCTGTTTGAAGAAAGTTAACAGCGGTGAAATTGCGTGATAGTCGAGATGTTCGTGGTAAATCGTGTCGAAGAGTGTCTTGCTGAGAACATCGAGTAAATAGGATACTTCGAAGGCAAATACACCATTATCTGCAAGCAGTTTCGAGACGGCGGCAATGACGCTATGCAAATCGTCTATGTGGGCGCAGACGTTATTCGCGGTGATGATCTTCGCATACCCAATCTCATCGCGGATCGATTCCGCGATGTCCATGGAAAAGAACGCGCATTGCGTCGGAACACCGGCCTCAGTCGCAGCCTGAGCAATATTGCGGGCGGGATCGATCCCCCTTACCCTGGCCCCCAACGCTTGATAGGCTTTCAACAGCGTCCCATCGTTTGATCCGATATCAACGACTAGATCCCCGCTATCGGCACCTGCCAGCTCCCAGACTGCGCCGGCGTATGATTTGAAATGCGATACAAAACTTGGTGACGTACCGGAGACATAGACATAATCGGTGAAGAGGCTTTCGGGATCTACGACGTGGGCAAGCTGTAAATGGCCGCAGGCGCCACATAGGTGCAATTCCAGCGGAAAGGACTCTTGGATGCCATTCAATACATCCTTCGTCCGAAAGTCGTTGGCGGGAGGTGTCGGGGCCAGCGAAAAAGCCGGTTGCAACGAAGTTCCTCCGCAAAGCCGGCAATCGTGCCGAATGCGACAGGTTGCCACCGGGCGAACCTATATATCGATCTTGTTCGGATCGATCATCTCGATCCGTCGGACGTCCGCTTCATAAGACTCCTGATCGCGCGGATTACGCCCGAAGGTGAAGAAGGTTGTATCCTCGATGAATACCATGGCGTGGTCGACCATTGGGGGCGTGAAAAACAATTGTCCGGTCTTGACGGTTACCTTCTCGGGAGCTTCATGAGTGCCATGGAGCCGATAGTAATAGTCTATTTCACCCTCGGTGACGTAACAATAATGCCAATCCGTCAGGTGATAATGATTGGCGCGCACAGTCCCCTTCTTGGATGTGATCAGTACGACGCTCTTCGTCGGCATATCATAGAGCGGCTGTATCGATCCACGCGCGTCGTCGTGGCTGTCATCCATCTCCACGATCACATCTTCCGGCCACATCGAGGCGTCGTCCAAGTGTATCTTCTTCCAATCGCTCATCAGTTTGTTTCCCGTTGAATTGTCTAAGCGCGGTGGCAAGCTATCGGCCCAAACCGTTTCTTAATAATCATCCAAATTACGGAAATGGCATGCCAGTAGCGGATTTTCTTACCTTCTGCATATGTCCGTCCGGCATAGTTCACCGGGACTTCAAAAAATACATTGCCGCGCCGTGCGATCGTACAGAGAATTTCCGCATGCTGGGCCCAACCGTCGTTCTCCAGTTCTCCGGGATCAATCAAGTCACGCCGATAGAGTAAATAGCATGAATAGATATCGGTGAACGTGAGATTGTATAGCAAGTTGAAGATCAAGGTAATGAGACGGTTGCCGACCAAATGCCAGAAATAGTGTACCCGGACGTAGGTTGGAGCAAGATTTCGGCTTCCGATGACCGCATCGGCGTTTTGCTCCAAAACCGGACGGACGAGTGTCCGATACTCACTCGGGTCGTACTCAAGATCGGCGTCTTGAAATAGAATATAGTCACCGGTCGCCTTATAAAGGCCATCGCGCACGGCGGCGCCTTTTCCGCCGTTCCTATCCCGTCTTACCAAATCCGAGTATAGCTGTGGGTTCTTTTCGAGGATCTCCAAGGTGTTATCCGAAGAGCCATCGTCAATTACGATCACCTCAAATTCCACTTCCGCCACTTCGGCGGCAATCACGCGTTGTAGGACAGTGACAATTGTGTCCTGCTCATTATAGGTCGGAATGAGAATAGAGATACGCAATTATTTACGGCCCGTTAGCTATAAATCTCTAGCAAAAATCAGATTGAAACTTCATTTGCAGTCGAATCATTAAATTTTCGAAACGAAGGGTCACCTGCCTCGACAGATCACTGTCGCTATCCATTCAATCAAGAATGACCCTTTCATCCCTCTCAACCAAGTTCAATACAACCCGTGCTCTTTCATCCAAGGTATCGAGATCAAGGTTATCGGGACGCAAAAGCGCCGTACGTCGCTCGATTAGGAGACGCTCTTCACGACGCTCTTGCAAAACCTGTTCGGCTTTAATGATTTCGCCTGCAAGCTTGAGATAGGCGGTCAAACCGTGATCGCCCTTGAGCGAATGATACGCAAAATAGCCCACGACCAACGCGCCAAATACAGGCACCGTCACCAATCGAGCCAAGTCGGACCATTTCTTAGAAAGAAACATCATGAAATCATGCGGCAAATGAAATACTTCGTCAATATAATTTCAATATTTAGTAAGTATTGGCGAATAATCGCCGCGTAAATTTTCTTATTAAGGCGTTATCGAATATTGATTGAAATCTGATTTAGTCGCGTTGTTATATCCGCCAAGCCTGCTTGATCGCTTCCCGACCGGCGTATCTGGCCGCTGATCCCAATCGTTGCTCGATACGAAGCAGTTGATTGTATTTTGCCAATCGGTCTGTCCGCGACAGCGAGCCAGTCTTGATTTGACCGCAATTTGTCGCGACGGCAATGTCGGCGATAGTGGTGTCTTCGGTTTCACCTGAACGATGTGACATAACCGAGGTATAGTCTGATCGATGGGCGAGCTCGACGGCGTCGAGGGTCTCGCTCAAAGTGCCAATTTGATTGACCTTGACCAGAATTGCATTAGCGGCACCGCGTTCAATTCCATCGGCCAGCCGATTTGGATTCGTAACAAAAAGGTCGTCACCTACGATTTGGACCCGGTCGCCAATCTTTTTAGTCAAAATACACCAACCATCCCAATCGTCCTCGGACATGCCATCCTCGATGGATACAATCGGATAATTGCCCACAAGGTTTTCTAAATAATCCGTCATCCCGGTGGAATCGAGGGTCTTTCCCTCACCTTCGAGTTTGTAAGCCCCGTCTACAAAGAACTCAGTAGCGGCGCAGTCCAGCGCGAGACAGATATCGTCGCCAAGCGTGTACCCGGCGCACTCGACGGCTTTTGCAATGAAATCCAATGCTTCGTTGGTGGAGTTCAATGCCGGGGCGAATCCACCTTCATCGCCCACATTCGTGCTGTGGCCCGCGTCTGACAAGGTCGCCCTCAACGCTTGAAAGACTTCCGCACCCATTCGAAGACCGTCTGAAAACGTATCAGCCCCGACCGGCATAATCATGAATTCCTGTATATCGACTGCATTGTCGGCGTGCGCACCGCCATTAATGATATTCATCATGGGAACGGGCAGTAGATTCGCCCAAATCCCGCCAATATACGCATAGAGAGGGAGTTCGTGCGAAGCGGCCGCGGCATGCGCAACAGCGAGCGACGCGCCGAGTATAGCATTTGCCCCAAGGCGGGCTTTGTTCTCTGTGCCATCCAATTCAAGGAGAATTGAATCGATATTCCGCTGATCTTCGGCCTCTGACCCGGACAAGGCATCGAATATTTCGCCATTTACCGCCTCAACGGCATTCAATACGCCCTTGCCGCCAAAGCGCTCACCACCGTCTCGAAGCTCCAACATCTCATGTGCACCAGTTGACGCACCGGAGGGCACGGCTGCCCGACCGAAGGCACCGTCCTCGAGCACAACATCCACCTCGACCGTCGGGTTGCCCCGGCTATCAAGGATTTCTCGTCCCTGCAGATCGACGATTGCAGTCATTTTTTAGGCTCCAGGATGCTGAAAATCAGATATTTAAGGGGTTTTTCTTCGCCAATTGATCAAATGCGATCAACTGTGAAAGCAGGTCTTCAAGGCCGTCGAGAGGCACCATGTTTGGTCCATCGGACGGTGCCGAATCTGGATCCTGGTGGGTCTCTATAAAGACCGCCGCGACACCTACGGCGATCGCAGCCCGCGCCAACGCCGGCACGAATTCGCGTTGTCCGCCGGATGTACTTCCCTGGCCACCTGGCTGTTGCACCGAATGCGTCGCGTCAAAGACGATTGGATAACCATTGCGTGCCATGATCGGCAAGGACCGCATGTCGCTGATCAACGTGTTGTATCCGAAACTGGCGCCTCGTTCCGTCAGCATGATGTTCTCATTACCGGCGTCTGCAATTTTTGCGACGACTTGCTTCATATCCCAAGGTGCCAGGAATTGCCCCTTTTTAACGTTGACTGCTTTCCCGGTCCGAGCGGCTGCAAGGAGAAGGTCAGTCTGACGACACAGGAAAGCCGGGATTTGCAAGACGTCGACCGCTTCGGCGGCGTGCGCGCATTGTTCCGGTTCGTGAACGTCAGTCAGCACCGGACATCCCCTCACCTCGCGGATTTCGGCAAAAATAGGCAAGGATTCGTTTATGCCGAGGCCTCGCGGGCTGCTGTTCGATGTCCGGTTCGCTTTATCGAACGATGTCTTGTAAATGAAGCCGATCCCCAGCCGTTCTGTCATTTCACAGAGTGCCTGGCTAATTTCCAGAGCATGAGCGAGGCTTTCCAAAGCACATGGCCCGGCGATTAGCGTCAGCGGCAGGTCGTTTGCGACGGAGACTGAACCAATTTCGACGCGTTTATGCGCTTGCATGCGGATTTCTCCGTCTATACGAGGCGCGCCTGGTCAACGGCGGCGCGAACAAAACTGGTAAAGAGCGGATGAGGTGCGAACGGCCTTGATTTTAACTCCGGGTGAAATTGGACCCCGATATACCACGGGTGATCCCGCAGTTCGACAATTTCTGGGAGCCGTTTATCAGGCGACATGCCGGAAAAACACATGCCAGCATCTTCAAGGCGCTGACGGTAATTCACATTCACCTCAAAACGATGCCGATGCCGCTCGTTGATTTCACGTTCCCCGCCGTAGATATCGGCTATCTGGCTTCCGGGTTCGACGCGGCAGGGATAACTGCCGAGGCGCATCGTACCGCCCTTTTCGTCCTCCTCGTCACGCTGTTCGACCCTATTGCCACGCATCCATTGGGTGAGCAGGCCGACCACGGGCTCCTTACACTCGCCAAATTCTGTGCTGTTGGCCTCGGGAATGCCCGCGAGATTGCGCGCCGCCTCAATTACCGCCATCTGCATACCGAAACAGATCCCGAAATACGGGACTTTTCGGCGTCGTGCAAACTGTGCCGCCTGTATCTTGCCTTCGGCGCCACGCTCCCCAAAGCCACCTGGCACCAGGATGCCATGGCAATTCTCCAGCTCATGGATGTGATCTTCTTGTTCGAAGATTTCAGCTTCGATCCAACGCACATTAACCCGGACGTTATTGGCGATGCCGCCGTGCGTGAGCGCTTCACTCAAAGACTTATAGGCATCAATCAGGTTCGTATATTTGCCGACAATAGCGATATTGACCTCGCCCTCGGGGTTCAGGATCGACTTCGCAATATCGCTCCAACGGGAGAGGTCTACTTCTCGTTCTCGTTCTTCGGTCATCCCAAAATGCCCAAGCACCTGTTTATCGAAGCCTTGTTCGTGATAGGTGATGGGCACCTGATAAATCGTATCGACGTCTTCGGCCGGGATAACGCAGGATTCCTGAACATTGCAGAACAAGGCCAGCTTTCGTCGCGCATCTGCGGCGATTTCCCTTTCGCATCGGCAAAGCAGCATGTCCGGCTGAATACCAACGCTCAAGAGTTCCTTGACCGAGTGTTGGGTCGGTTTCGTTTTCAATTCGCCCGCCGCACCCAAGAAAGGTACCAGGGTGACATGGACAAACATGGTGCTTTCGCGTCCCAACTCGTTCCGGAGTTGGCGAATCGCCTCAAGAAACGGCAGACCTTCGATATCGCCGACCGTGCCGCCAATCTCGCACAGGACAAAATCCTCATCCGTGACATCGCTCAAGATGAATTCTTTGATCGCATCCGTAACGTGGGGAATGACTTGTACGGTTCCGCCAAGGTAATCGCCGCGACGCTCACGTGTGATGACTGTAGAATAAATGCGCCCGGTCGTCACATTATCGCTCTTACGCGATGATACGCCTGTAAAGCGCTCATAGTGACCCAGATCGAGGTCCGTTTCCGCACCATCGTCGGTCACGAAGACTTCGCCATGTTGATATGGGCTCATTGTTCCCGGATCGACGTTAAGATACGGGTCTAGCTTGCGCAGGCGAACCTTGAAGCCGCGCGCCTGCAGCAAAGCGCCTAACGCTGCCGAGGAAAGGCCTTTTCCAAGTGAAGACACGACGCCACCGGTGATGAATACGTACCGCGTCATGTCAACCCTCGTGATGCCGGGCTGTCGTTTGTTATCGCGGTTTGCCGGTCCATCGTGTCGTAACGTTCCTACTCTTCTATTACTTAGACAGAGGTACGACCGGCTGTCCTGTCTTTGGAGCTGCCGGTGATTCGGTTTGCTTCGACGCCTTATCCAATACGGATTCTTGTTCGCCCGTATGGCTCGCCAGGATTGCCAACGTTATGCTGGTTAGCATGAAACACGCTGCGAGCACTGCGGTAACGCGGGTCAAAAGATTCGCCGTACCACGAAGACTGACAAGGCCGGAGCCGCTGCCGCCGCCGCCAATTCCAAGGCCACCGCCCTCGCTCCGCTGCAACAGGACGACAATCACCAAAGCAATGGCGATGAGCAAATGAATAACAAGCAGTATAGTGCTCAAGTGAATACGCCTTCGTACGGAAGAACCGCCTAGACCGGATGGCAGAGTTTTTAATCGGTCTTACAAAAGATGGCTAGGGGCAACTTCGGCCAATTGCAAGAAAACTCTCCGCCTTGAGACTCGCCCCACCAACTAGGGCGCCTCCTACACCGTCCGTGCGAAGAATTTCATCTGCGTTCTCTGCATTTACCGAACCGCCATACAGAATTCGGAAGGTTTTTGATGAATCGCTGCCGAACTCCTGCGTCAATACCGACTTGATATGTAGGTGCATTTCAGCAATTTGCTCGACCGTCGGAACCTTGCCGGTGCCGATTGCCCATACTGGCTCGTAGGCGATAACCGTGTTTGTGGCACTTGCTGCATCCGGCAAGCTGGACGCAACCTGGCTGCCGACGACCGCGAGCGCGTCACCTGATTCGCGTTCGGCCTCGCTTTCGCCCACACAGACGATAGCGGTCAGTCCACCTTCAACGGCCGCTTCCGCCTTCACTTTCACATCTGCATCGGTTTCACCGTGATTAGAACGCCGTTCGGAATGTCCGACAATCACGTACCCGCAGCCAAGATCAGTGAGCATACCGACGGAAATGTCCCCTGTATGAGCCCCTGCTTCAGCAGCATGGCAATCCTGGCCACCCAACGAGATGCCACTATCTCCAATCGCGGACGCGACGGTTTGAATGGCTGTAAAGGGTGGGCAGAGCAGATATTCGCAATTTAAGGCATCTCCCTCGCTTGCGATCATTGTGGCTAGGTTTTGCGCCATCGAAATGTCGCCGTTCATCTTCCAATTGCCGGCGATCAAAATCCGCGTCATCACTCTCGTCCTCTCACAGTAGCGTCGCAATTTGCATATTTCAGTAACGCATTAGTTAGCATACGCGACTTGCTTGAACACGCGCTTGATCGTATTGCGGGGATAAGGCATGGCGACTATCATGCGTACCTTTTGTTTCCCCGGGTTTTCGGGACTAAACAGCGACAACAACGGCCATATGAACATGCTCCGAATCCTCCGCAATTCCGTCGCCTCCATTTTTACGAAGATCCTGCTAGGATTTATCATGCTCAGTTTTGCTATCTGGGGCATGGGAGATATCTTTTCCGGCGGCTTCTTTGGCAACACGGTAGCCGAAGTCGGGCCCGTAAAGATCGGGGCGCAACAGGTCGGTAACGAGTATCAGCGCGAACTAAATCGCCTAAGGTCCATGAACGTCAATGCAGAGCAGGCGCGTCAAATGGGGCTGCTCGACCGGGTCGTTCAGAATATGGTGAGCCGCGCGAGTTTTGACGCGGAGGCGCTAGAGCAAGGGTTGACGGCGAGTGACGAGACGATTGTCGAGGAAATTCGCTCGAATCCGGCATTTCGAGGCAATCTGGGCAGTTTCGACCGGATCTTGTTTGAGCAGATCATACGCACGTACGGTCTGACTGAGGAAATGTATGTAGCGGAGCTGCGCCAAGACATTGCCCGCGATCAGGCGCTCGACAGTATTGCAACTTCCATTAAGGTGCCGAAATCCATTGCGGATTTGATCTACGGATACCGCGAAGAACGTCGTGTCGCTGCGGTAACCGAGGTTCCGATCGATGCATTCGTGTCGGTTTCCGAACCCACGCCAACGGACTTAATCGAATTTCATAAAGCGAACGAGCCGGAATTCACGGCACCTGAACGACGAGCAGTTGCTTACATCCATCTCTCTCCGGACGATTTCGCAAAGCGGATTGTCGTATCGCAAGACGATCTTGTCGCGGCCTTCGAAGACCGCGCGGAGGAGTTCGGTCTTCCGGAAACGCGCAAGACCATGCAAATGGTAGTCTCCGAAGAGGAGCAAGCAAAGACCGCATTTGAACGCCTTGCTGCGGGTCAAGAGTTTGCGGCCGTTGCTAGTGAAGTCGCCGGTCAGACATCTAAAAGCATCGATCTCGGCGAAATTTCCAAGCAAGACTTGCCCGAAGACTTGTCCTTCGCGGTGTTTGAGTTGGCCGCAGATCAGGTATCCAAACCCATCAAGGGCCCGTTTGGGTGGCATATTTTCAAGGTCGAAAAGATCAACGCCGGACGTAAGGCGATGCTCGATGACGTGCGAGAGCGCCTTAATATGGAGCTCGCACGGGAGAAAGCCGTCGATGACGTATACAAAGCAGCCAACAATTTGGAAGACGCGATCGGCGCGGGCGCGAATTTTGAAAGTGCGGCCGCCAAGTTAGGTCTTGAATTGAAATCGGTCCCTGCTATCGATGCGCGCGGGCACGACGCAGAAGAAAAGACGATTGAGGGATTGCCAGCCAATCCGTTCGTTGAGACGGTGTTTACCAGTGGAATTGATGAGCCTGGCGTGCTGACAGAATCCGAGGATGGCGGCTTCTTCATTCTGCGCGTCAAGTCTGTAACGCCGTCTGCCCTGAAGCCTTTGGAAGATGTCAAAAAGCAAGTTGCGGAGGCCTGGAAAAGGCAAAAGCGGGCTGAACTTTCGGAAGCGCGCGCCAAGGATGTTGCCTCGGCGATCGAATCGGGCCGGGAGCTGAAGGATATAGCGGAGGCGCCGAGTAAAGAGGCCACTGTTACCGAGCCTTTTACGAGAGGTACGGGCGTGGCCCAAACCCGCCTGCCTTTTTCTGTCGTGTCTGATTTGTTCGAATTCAAGACCGCCGGGAAAGTTGCTGTTGGTCGTTCCGGCAATGGCTACATCGTCGCTAAATTAGAGGAAATTCAACCGGCAGAGTCGTTGAAGGACGTCGACGGGTATCGTGGCCTTGCCCAAAACCTGCGAGCGAAGATTTCGGGCGATTTACTGTATCAATACAATCAAGCCCTTCGAGATCGGCATGGCGCGTCCGTTAATAACGCCCTCGTGGAGCAATTGTTCACCGATAACAACCAATTTGGCGGGCATCGTTAGGGCTCACTGGCGACGAAGGCGACTTAGCGGTACCAGTTCGAGGCCTTTCTCGGCTAATGTCGGCAGCCATGCCGACAGGGCGTCTCTTGTGGCATCGTATGGATGTCCTATACCTATTGCGAAACCACGCCGGCGCGCTATACCTTCAAGTTCGGCCAACCTCTCGGCGACGCGCTCAACATCGGCCTCGTTGTCGAGAAATACATCGCGTACCAGAACGTCCATTCCTTCCGCCGCCGCGACGCGTCGCGCTACTGAATGGGGGCTGGTTAGGGAATCCAGGAAGAACAAACCCCGATCGCGCAATTCTTGAAGGACGACGGTCATCCCTTCGTCCCATGTGGAAAATGCGCTTCCCATATGATTGTTAATCCCGACATAGCCTTCGAATTGCGAGAGGTTCCACGCGATTCGTTCGCGGATCTCATCCTCTGATAAACCGCGCAACAAGGCTTTTGGTCCTGGATCGACATCTTTCAGCGACGGTTGCATCGGTAAATGCACGATCAATTCATGCCCAGCTGCCACCGCCTCACTAGAAAGCTGCCTCAGATTGTAACCATATGGCAGGAAGGCAAGTGTCAGCGGCGGCGTCAGGGCGATCGATTTCCGCGTCCGTTTCTGGTCAATGCCAACATCATCAATGACGATTGCAATATATGCGACAGAGCCTGCATCCGGCTTTGCCGCGGTCCGAGCGATTGTCTCTTTGGACAGAGGAGCGGGTTTCGGCCTTGCTGCCGTGACTTCCGGCGTCTGCTCGGGATTTGCGGTGCTCTTTTTGGGTGATTTTCCGGCCGGTGCCCGGTTCTTGGCGGAGGGTGTCTTGTAGGCATACACCTTAACGCCGACATTGGTTTTCGGTGCTTGTAAAAACTGCGAGTGCTGCGGGCGTCTAGTATCGTTCGGCGCACTCTTTTTCGCCGCGTTGCTGTCGGTTGTGGGTGGCGATCCGAGATAACCGCCGACTGCTGTCCCGATCGCGAAGAAAACGATCAAGGCCAAATATGCACGTCGTTTTCTGAGAAACAGCCGGTCAATGCCGAGAGGAAGCGATCGTCCTTTAGGCGCGACAACTGGTGGATCACGCGGTTTCGAGCGTTCGATCTTTCTGTACCGGTCGTCAGACATTGTAGGTCCGTTGCGCCATCAGGGCGCGCGGCTTAGGGTTTCATAGTGAATCGTGTGGGACCGAGCAATTGCGGCAATAGTGGCCTCACCCGGTCGATCCATGCACAGAGCATCGGTCGGGTCTCACGTGGGTCGATTATATCGTGAGCAGAGAACGATTCCGCACGAGGAAACGGTGAAAGGCGAGCAGCCATCATTTCCTCGAGCTCGCGCCGCTTTGCCTCAGGATCTTCGGCAGCTTCGATTTCACGACCAAAGGCTACCGCGACACCGCCCTCCAGCGGCAAGGCTCCCATTTCCGCCGAAGGCCACAGCAAAACGTAGGCATCATTGCCGTAATGCGCCGCCGCAGCGACCCCATATGATTTCTTCACCACAACAGACGCCCATGGCACCGTGCAGTCGGAAACCGCCAAGACCGCCGCGGTACCGAATTTGATCGTCCCTTCTTTTTCTGCCTCGCTGCCGATCATGAAGCCCGGCTCATCGATCAGCGCGATGATCGGTATATGGAACGTTTCGCATGTCTCTACGAACTTCCGAACTTTCTGCGCGCCGGCGGCGGTCATCGATCCCGCATAATATCGACAGTCGTTCCCAAAAATTCCAACGGACTGGCCGTTGAGCCGGGCAAACCCGACGATCTGTCCCGGGCCATATACACGGCCCAATTCAAAGAAACTGTCCTGATCGACCACCATCGATATCAGCTTTCGCATATCGTATGGTTTGCGCCGGTCCCTAGGGACAATGGTTGCGAGTTCCTCTTCCACCCGTTCTGCGGGGTCTCCAATATCGATATCGGGCGCAAGTTCCCAGGCATTTCTGGGCATATAGCTCAAGAACCGCCGGACTTGGTCAAACGCCTCGACTTCATCTTTCGCCACACTGTCGGCGACACCATTCCGGGCATGTATTTTCGCGCCGCCGAGCTCTTCCTTGGTAAGGTGCTCTCCAAGGGCCCGAGCGACAACCGCAGGGCCTGCGACGAGCACCTGTGCGTTCTCGCGCGTCATAACGCAAAAATGCGAAGCTACCAGCCTGGAGGCAGGTAAGCCCGCCACGGGGCCTAGGGCGGCTGTGGCAACTGGAATACATCCCATGGTTCGTGCAACGGACTGAAACCGCCGCGGTTCATAAACTGGTGAGCCGGCCGTCGACGGAACGCGTTTCCCGCCGCCTGCTCCGGTTACGCTGCCGCCACCGCCCTCATGCAATCGTACGAGGGGCATACGGTATTTAAGGGCGACATCTTCCGCATAGATGCTTTTGCGCAGTCCCGCGGCATTCGGCGAACCACCTTTGAGAGTGAAGTCTTCTCCTCCAATTACACAATCGCGTCCATCTACCTTACCGAAACCGAGTACGAAATTCGCAGGCAAAAACTCTGTTATTTCAGCATTTTCATCGCGATATGCGCTGCCGGCGCCCATGCCGAGTTCCTGGAATGATCCTTCGTCGAGCAATCCGTCGATACGTTCCCGGATTGTCATCCGGCCCTTGGCATGCTGGCGCGCCACACCGTCCGCGCCGCCGAGTTGTTTGGCCAACTCCCGCTTTCGATGGACCTCCGCGATTTCCTTTTCCCACGCCATGCCTGATTGTTCGCTCCATTTCGGACTACCGATTGCGCGGCGACTCTACTGGTGCCCCTATACTGTAACCAGTTGTTTTCGTCGAGATGCCTTAAAAGATTCGGTAAATAATCTGACACGGTGTATTGACCCTCCCCTGCCAATACCCCGAATATCTTGCTGGGCAGTATGGAATTCGGAATTCGAATGTCGGACTCGAAAAAAGACCTACGGAATTTGATCGCGATTGTCGCGGACGGAAAGAGTCTTACTGAAGCACAGGCGTCCGAAGCCTTTGACGTAATTATGTCAGGCGAGGCGACACCGTCGCAGATCGGCGGGTTTCTTATGGCCTTGCGTGTCCATGGTGAAACCGTCGATGAGATAACCGGGGCTGCCCGGATTATGCGAGCAAAAATGCAACCGGTTAACGCACCGGATGATGCCATCGACGTTGTCGGCACTGGCGGAGACGGCATGGGCACGCAGAATATCTCCACTGCGACGGCTTTGGTTGTGGCCGGCTGCGGCGTGCCGGTGGCGAAACACGGCAATCGCGCGGCTTCTTCGAAGTCGGGCGCGGCCGATGTTCTGACCGAACTAGGAATTAATATGGAGGCTGACGTTACAACAGTGGAACGCGTCATCCATGAGGCCGGCATTGGTTTCCTTCTCGCACCTGCATACCACAGCGCCATGCGGCAT
>DJKK01000230.1 GCA_002434595.1 Alphaproteobacteria bacterium UBA6544
CTCAGCGCAATCTCCACCTTGCAGCAAAAATGCCTTCCCCTCGGTCACTCGTGCAAGGTTTGCTTTGAGCTTCCGAGCCTCGCCGGCAAAAACCAGCGGTGGTTGCGCTCTCAATGAATCTTCCGCGGCGTCGAGTTTCGCTTGATCCGGATACTCCGGAACCTGCAGAACCGGTAAGCCGCGCCAGGAATCCGGCGCCCAATCCCGTGCCATAGTTTTCCCCATTCTTATCGTTCAGGCGACTTGTACATCACCATTTGACGTACTTTTAAGCCCAAAGTCTTTGAATTTCCAGAACGAATATAATTCGTCCCTTGTACCCACAATCGAGTCGTGCTTGGCTCGTCACCGAGCGAGGGAGGAAATTTCATGTCCTCAGACAAATTGCGCGATTTGATTGAAGCCGCCAAGCGCATCGTTATTTTCACCGGTGCGGGAATCAGCACCGAGTCCGGTATTCCCGATTTCCGAAGTCCAGGCGGCGTTTGGGACCGCTTCAAACCGGTCTATTTTCAGGACTTTTTAGATTCCGAGGAAATGCGCCGCGAGACCTGGCGCCGGAAGATCGAAACCGATAAGACCATGAAGAAGGCGGAGCCGAACCGCGGCCATCGTGCGGTCGAGAAACTGGTGCGGGAAGGCAAGGTTTCCGCTGTCATTACGCAGAATATCGACGGTTTGCATCAGGCTTCGGGTGTGCCCGACGAGAAGGTAATCGAACTGCACGGCAATTCGACCTATGCCAGCTGCCTGGATTGCGGCAAACGGCATGAGCTGGCTGAAGTCCTGGGGCCATTCGAGCGCGATGAGACGCTCCCGAAGTGCAAGAATTGCGGCAGTCTCTATGTAAAAACAGCAACGATCTCCTTCGGCCAGCAAATGCCGGAGGATGCCATGCGGGTCGCCGAGATCGAGACCCTCGCTTGCGATCTGATGATCGCCATCGGATCGTCCCTCGTCGTCTATCCGGCAGCGGGATTTCCGCTGATGGCAAAACGAAACGGCGCCAAGTATGCGATCCTGAACCGCGACGAGACCGAGCATGACGGGTATGCTGACTTCGTCGTCAATGACGAAATCGGGTACGTCCTCGGCGATGCAGTCAACGTGAACTGACCTCGCACGTAGAACACGATGCGGTAAACGCATCGTGGACTGGTTTGGCAGGTAGGTCCATCTCTGCACACTACGACAATCATCATGAAACGCGCCATGATTACCACCGTCGTGGCGGTTGTGCCGCTCATCGCCGCGACGGCTCAGTCGCAGACCACGCCTACATCTGCGCCGGGCGACGCGGTTGTCGCCACGGTGGACGGCACCGAAATCCGCGCGTCGGGTGTTGTCGCACTCTATCAGAATCTACCGGACTGTTACTATCAGGTCGGCATGACTCAGATCACCGATTAGATCGTCGAACGCCTGATCGGGCAGAACCTCGTCGCCAACGCGGCCCGCAAGGCAGGCCTTGAGAAGGACCCGGAAGTGAAACGTTGTGTCCGCCAACTGACGGATAGCGTGCTGCAGCAGGTCTACATAGACAAACGCATTGGAGAACAGCTGACCGAGGCTAATCTAAAGGCAGAATATAAGAAGCGTATCTCGGAGCAATCCAGATCCGAGGAAATTCACGCCCGCCATATTCTCGTACAAACGGAACCTGAGGCTCAGAGGATTATCCAGGAACTTGGCAAAGATGGTGATTCCGCCGCGGCCGCCAAGAAGCATTCCACCAATCCGTCAGGCCTTAAGGGCGGCGAGCTTGGATTCTTTTCCGAGGTCGTGATGGTACCCGAATTATTGAAAGCCGCCTTCGCGCTTAAAACCGGCGAGATATCCAAGACGCCGGTGAAAACACAGTTCGCCAAGCACATCATCAAGCTCGAGAAACTGCGAAAAACCGAAGCCCCGTCCTATGACAGCTTGGTTACCGACATGCGCCGCGAACTCTGTCAACAGGCGTACGTAAACAACACGGAGGGGTTGCGCGCAACCGCCAAGATCACACGCCAAACGGATGGACTGACTTCAAATCCAGCGAAGAAATGATCTGCAAAGGAACCTCATGAAATTGCTCGCTGATTTTTCGCAGCGGGTCGAAATCGATACGAACGCAATGGCTTGGATCTCCTCGCCAGCCGGCGGTGTCGAGCGCAAAATACTGGACCGAATCGAAGATGAGAAGGCCCGCGCCACCTCGATCGTCCGCTACGCCGCCGGAAGTTCATTTCCGGAGCATGAGCATCCCCTCAGCGAAGAGTTTTTCGTACCGGAAGGCGTGTTTTCGGACGAACATGGTAATTATCCGGCGGGAACTTACGTCCGCAATCCAGATGACACACAACACTCCCCTTTCAGCAAAGAAGGCTGCACGATCATCGTGAAATTGCGTCAGTTTGAGGCGGATGACGACAGACAATTCTCGATCGATACACGTACGGCGAAGTAGCAATCGCGAGGTCTGCCAGGCTTAAGTTCGATGCCGCTTCACAAATGCGGCGATGTGACGGTTCATCTCCTAAAGTTTGACCCGGGCGCGTGGGTTGAGGAGGACCCGCATCCCGGAGGCGAGGAACTCCTGGTCCTTGAGGAAGGCCTGCGGGACGAGCGAGGCACCTAGCCGCACGGGATCTAGCTGCGCCAACCGGGTGGCTGCCGGCATTCGCCCTCAAGCGATGAAGGCTGCGTTCTCTGGGTCAAACTCGGGCATCTGGCACCCAACGGTATCTGAACCACTAGAGTAGTGTCGCCGGCGCCGGTTCGGGTTCGACCACAAGGGAACGTCGCCCGACGGCGTGAACGGCCCCATTGCGCAACGCGTATACGACCAACTTTTTGCCCAGCACTGCGCCAAGCGCCGGATCCAAGACATTCAGCCCACCAGAGTAGGCACCAAATGCGGGCAGGATCAGACGTCGCCCATCGGTCGCGAAGCAACGGCAGGAGAGCGTGCGCCCCCGCAGGCGAATACGCGCCTTGGGATGGAAATGTCCCGAGATTTCACCGAAACCGACACTCGCAACCGCTTCATGACGAAAGTGGAGCTGTCCCAGTTCAAACGACGGCACCACCACACCGGTCAGCCCGGATGGCAAGTAAGGGTCATGGTTTCCGGTGATCCAGATCCAATCCCGCCCACCTATCAAGGTAGCCAGGGCCGCTCGGTCGCTGGTTGCCATACGCTCGCCCGCTGATACATCGTGAAAGCTGTCACCCAGACAAACCACCGTTTCGGGTTGATGACGCTCCAGTACCGACTGTAACGCCTGCAGATTGGCGCGACTGTCGTACGGCGGGAGAAATGTCCCCATCGCACCAAATGCCGACCCTTTTTCGAAATGCAGATCAGCGACTGCTAGGAGACGCCGCTCCGGCCAGACCAAGGCTCCCCCAGCGTCGGCCAGTAGCCGTTCCCCG